>JBILJE010000053.1:0-13742 GCA_044377395.1 Rariglobus sp.
AGCGCGTCCCGGCAACCTCCCCCCCCCTCCCTGGGGAGGGGCTCCGGCCGCACCGACCAGGCCATACCCACCGTAAAAGCAGTTCCGTTCGCAGCGCCGCCGGTCGGGCAACCTCGATCCAAGCATGCGCGGTTCGCGAGAACAACCGATTGCAAAAACCACTGCCCCTTCTCGGGTTTTCCATTATATAATCGCCCTATTTTACCATAGGCACTCGACTACTTTTGGTAAAGTATACAGGTGCAATAAAACGATCTCATGAATAAATATATACTCGGTTTGATCTTCGCCTGCCTGGCATCCCGGGCTTTTGCATTGGAGGCCGGCAGTCTATATGGCGCCTGGCGACTGGTAAGCGCCACCAGCACGGTGGTCGCGACCGGCGAAAAGTCTTTTATATGGGGAAACGATCCCAAGGGCTTTCTCACCTATACTCCGGACGGACGCATGTCGACCATCGTGACCTTCGGTGAACGCCCGAAGCCGGCCGATTTCAGCAAGGTGACCGACCAAGACAGAGTGCAGCTTTATCGGACCCTGCTTGCCTATGGCGGCACCTTTAGCATCGAGGGCCCTGTTGTAACCCACCACGTCGACATATCATCCAACGAGACGTTGAACGGCACCAATCAGATTAGAAATGTCAGGATGGAAGGGGACCTTCTCGTGTTCACGACTCCCGCACGGCCGAGAACCGCGGATGGAATTGTAAGCATTGGCGAAATGAAATGGGTGCGGGTTAAACCCAATGCCTGTAAGGCATCATCAAAAACAACTAACAGCGAATGAGTTACGTGGAATTAGGGAATGACCTCCTTCGTTTCATGCTGAGCATGGGTTTCGTGACGATCCCGGCAGTTGAGGTCGAACCTTTCGAATTCGGCATTTTTAACCACAAAAAACGCAAAAACTCACAAAATCCGGACGCAGGAATTCGCGCGGGGCAATTTTGCGTAATTTTGCGCCTTTTGCGGTTAACCTGCTTGGTGAATTCCCGTTCTCGTAGGGGTTTTCGTTGTTAACAAGCCTTACAGGCATTGTGGTTAAACCACCCCCTGCGATTCGGCAATAATCCGTTCGACCGGAAAGGTGTAGCAGAAAGCGCAACCGCTTGGACAGTGAAAGAAAACGTGCGCTGATCGGGCCTGTCATACCATTTCGCGTTCAAAGAAATAATAACGAACCGTTTTAACCACTAATGCCCACTCATTTCCACTAATTAAAACAAGGAATTCGCCGCTTCTGGATTAGTGTATCTTAGTGGTTATTAGTGGTTAAAAATCCGTTTTTTAAGGTCGGATGATGGGTCGCTACTGACGTGATCACGGTAGTGGTCGGGTTTTAATGCGTTTGAATGCAAAGTGGTATCATAGTCTATCCAGCCCGCATCAATCAACACGGTATGCGGCGAGGTGGGGCTACCGCGCTCGTTGCGATGAATTTGTGCCACCACCAATTCCACGGCGACACGGCCCAACTGTTCCAGCCGAAGATCAAGCCCGCCAAAACCGGGGCTGGGGGCTTGCTGCATTAGCCAAACGACGAGCGGGCGCGTCGCGGCGTTCTGCTTGGACGAATCGACGGTGAGGCACGCAAATGTCTCCGCGACCAGCACGGCATCGGGTTTTTGACGGCCCAGCCAGGCGGTGATCACGTCGTCGTCTTCGGCGAGGAGCGGGGGCACGCGTTCGCTTTTCGGCAAGGATTGCTGGCAGGCCAGAAAGGCCCCCAGCCACTTGCCTTGGACCCGTTTATTCATGGCGGTGGTGAGCAGCAAGCCGACGCGACGAAAGCCCTTCGCGCGCACTTGCTCGAAGGCCAGCACGCAGCCCTGAAAATGATGGAGCGACACCCGATGCATGACGGGTTCGGCCAGACTCGTGCCGATTGTCACGCCCGCCAAGCCGCGCAAATCCAAGTTAATCTTCATCGCGGACTCGTGCACGGGAGGAATGATCAATCCCCACTGTCCGCGCGCGGTCAGGGTGCGGCGCAGCCTTGCGGGCGACAGCTCTTCCGCCCCGGGGCGGTAAACCTCGATCCCATAGCCCAATTCCTGCGCCCGCTCCTGCGCGCCGCGCAAGGGAAGGTCCGCGTTCGTGGCGACGGACCTTTCCTGGCCCCGCGGCCACAAATCAAGCCACGCCAGGTGATGGGGATCGCTGCGCCGGCGCCGATGGTGCATTTGCGACATAAGTGTCGCCACCAACGGGTGGGGACGGTAGCCCAGCCGGTCGGCGATGGCCTTGATAGCCCGGCACCGTTTTTCCGGGATTGAAGGATCGTTACGCAAGGCCTTGGAAACGGTGGAGACGGCGACCGAGGCGGCGCGCGCGACATGCCTCATGGTTATGCGCGGGGTGGGTTTCACGAAACAATGTTCGTGAAACTTCACTCGCCAGCCAAGAGCGAAAACAGCAAGTTTCCATTAAGGAAATCAGGAAAGCCGTCATGAAGATTTCCTGCCCCAACCCCATGAATCCCCCGCTTGCCCTCCCCTGTGGTTTTTCTGGCGAAATGGCCTTCCTCAACGGAGGAGCCACCGAGCTGGATTTCGGCAGGGCCCGCAGTTTCGTCACCGCTGGTGCGCGTGCGGCCGGATAAAACCCGCGCTTCCATCGTCACGATAAACGATATGCAGGCCATGCCTGCGCCTACCCCCATTCATTTTTTGAGAAGAGTTCAGTTCCGTTCAGCCCCCTTAAAACCGAATTCATGAACACTAAACCCCAACCTACAACCCAGGCCGACCTGTCGCGTCGCCATTTTCTCAAATGTGCGCTGCTGGCGGGAACCTTCATTGGATTCCCGTCTATTCTCGCTTCGTCGTCGCGTGCCGCCGACGGTCCCGGTCGGCGTATTGGCATCGGTTGGATCGGCTGCGGGCGCATGGCCCAGAGCCACGCCGAGATGCTCGCGTATGAGCCCGAGGTCGATTTCCTCGGCGTATGCGATGTCGATTCGGTGCGCGTCGAAAAAATGCGCGTGAAACTGACGGCCAAAGTGCCCGATAAATGCAAGGCGCTCAAAGCATATAGTGATTATCACCTGCTTCTCGCCGATCCTCGCGTGGATGCGGTGGTGATTTGCACGCCCGATCACTGGCACGCGCTCATCGCCGTCGACGCCGCCTTGGCCGGCAAGGATGTTTATGTGGAAAAACCCTGCACGCTGACGATTGCCGAAGGCGTCGTCCTGGAGGCGGTGGCCCGCAAACAGAAGTGTATTATCCAGGTGGGCTCCCAGCAGCGTTCGACCAAACAATTTATCCGGGGCAGCGAAATTGTTCGCAACGGCGGCATCGGCAAAGTGAAGCGGGTGCGCATCGGCCTGCCCGCCGATACCCCCGGTGGAAGCACGGCCAAAATGGAAATCCCAGCCAATCTCGACTACGAGCGCTGGCTGGGGCCCGCCCCGGACCTTTATTATACCGAGGATCGTGTGCATCCCCAATCAGGCCTCTCACGGCCGGGTTGGTTGCGATGCGATCATTTCTGCAAAGGCACGATCACCGGCTGGGGAACCCACCATGTGGATATCGCCCAATGGGCGCTCGGTCTGGAACACACCGGACCGGTTAAAGCCTCCGGACACGCCGAGTTTCACCAGAACGGATTATGGGATGTTCCCGGATCGTTTGACGCCACCCTGGAATATGCCGACGGCCTGGTGATGGAGATGAGCACCCGTTTCGATAATGGCGTGCGCTTTGAAAGTGATGACGGCTGGCTCTTCGTTTCCCGTGAGGCAACCCGTCCTCCAGGCGATCCCAACGGCAAACCCATTCGGCTCTCGTTAGACGCCCATGACCGGGCACTCCTCAAAGCCGAGCCGGGACCGGTGCGCTTGGGACGCAAAGGATCACACTTCCGGAACTGGCTGGATTGTATTATTTCACGGGAAGCGCCGGTGGCTTCGATAGATCAGGGGCATCGCTCGAACACCGCCTGCCTGCTGGCCTACACGGCGATGAAGCTGGACAGGCCCGTGCGCTGGGATCCGGCCCTTCAGAAATTTCAAGGCGACCCGGAAGCCACCCGCCTGATGTCCATCCCAGAGCGGGGTGAATATAGTATTCACAAGACACTACTGAAACACAATTTAAGCCTTATATAAGACAGTTATATAAACGTGGCCCGCGCGCTTGCTCGCGCTGCGAACGAGCCTGCCAGCAGGCAGCCACCCTTACTGTATTTTAAAGATTTTTTCTTCGCAGGGAACGCTGTCCCCGCTCTGTAACCAATCGGAAAAATATAACGCTCAACACCAACGCACCGAAAAATTTATCCCATTACCATGCAAAACCTATCCCGCCGAAACTTCATCAAGTCGATGGCCGCCACCGCCGCCGTTATCGGCTTTCCCTCCATCATCCCCTCACATGTCTTGGGCAAGACTGCTCCAAGCAATACCATCCAGATCGGCCAGATTGGCTTCGGACGGATTGCCAAGTCGATGGATGTGCCCGGTATCCTGGGTTGCTCCGGGGTGCGCATCGTCGCCATTTCCGATGTCGATGTGAAACGCATGGAGTATGGGAGAGCCCACATCGCGCGTGCCTTTCCGCACCTCAGCACTCCGGAAATCCAGCTTTACCAAGATTACCATGAAATGCTCGGGCGGAGTGATATCGACGCGGTTTCCATCTCCACGCCGGATCATTGGCACAGCCAGCCGGCGGTGGAGGCTGCCTTTGCGGGCAAGGATATCTTCATGCAGAAGCCGGCGTCGCTAACGATTGCCGAAGGCCGGATTGTCAGCAACGCCATCCGCGAGAACAAGCGGGTGTTCCTGCTCGGCTCGCAGCAGCGCTCGACCGGTGAATTCCGGCGGGCCTGCGAACTGGTGCGCAACGGCCGCCTGGGCCGGATCAAGGCAATCGAGATCGGCCTGCCGGGTGATCCAGCAGGTGGCAGGACCCAGGAAATGCCGGTTCCCGCGCATTTGAATTACGATATGTGGCTCGGCTCGACGCCCCTGGTTTATTACACCGAGGATCGAGTGCATTCGGTGGACGCGGCGAAGATCGACTCGCGTCCGGGCTGGCTGCGCTGCGAACAGTTTGGCGCGGGCATGATCACCGGTTGGGGCTCCCACCATGTGGACATCGCGCACTGGGCCATGGGCTGGGAAGCCACGGGCCCGGTGTCAGTTGAAGGCAAGGGCTTTTTCCCCAAAGAGGGGCTCTGGAATGTGCATGGCGAATACGACGTGAACCTCACTTATGCCGACGGCACCCCGATGCGCATTTGGGATAAATACCCGAACGGCATCCGCTTCATCGGCGAGAAAGGCTGGATCTTTGTCAGTCGCGGCGCAGCCAGGATGACCGCGTCGGACCCCGCGAGCGCCGGCAAGTCGCTCAAGGCGCTCGACGCCAGCGACCCCAAGCTTCTGCAAGGCGTGATCGGCGAAAACGAGATCCAACTTTATAAGCCCAGCAGCAGCCACCACCAAAACTGGATCGATTGCATTCGTTCCCGGGAGGCAACCATTGTCCCAGCCGAGACCGCCCACCGTACGTGCAGCGCCTGCTTGGTCGCCCACATCGGTATGCGTTTGGGCCGCAAATTAAAGTGGGACCCCGCCGCCGAACGCTTCGTCGGCGATCAAGAAGCGAATGCCCTACTCTCCCGCACCGAACGCGCTCCCTACGGCACGCGCCGCGCCTACGAAAAACTCAGCAAAAAATCCCTATCATGAAAAAAATTACACTCTTCAAGGTTCTAGCCCTCGGCCTTTTGCTCACCGGACAGGCCACCCAAGCCCAGCAGAAGATGGGCGCGACCAAAGTCGGTTCGCGCATCGACGTGACCATGAGTGGCAAATTATTCACCAGCTACCGGTCTTCAGCCGAGGAAAAATACCCCTTCTTTTTCCCCGTGAACGGACCTTCCGGAGCGTCGGTCACTTCGATGCGCAATGGTGAATTCCCGCATCACAGCTCCCTGTTTTTCTCCTGCGACCACGTCAACGGTGGCAACTATTGGCAGGAGGGACTGAGCCGGGGCCAGATCATCTCGCAAGGGGCCGTGCTGGAGTCTGCAACGGAACAGGCAATCGTCATCACCGAGGTGTGCGATTGGAAGCGACCGGACGCGCCCCAGCCCTTCCGCGACACGCGGCGGATCGTGATCAGCTCCCCCTCGGACAAACTGCGCCAGATCGATTTCAACATCACACTGGAAGCGCTCGAAGCGGTAGTGATCGGCAAGACCAATCACTCCCTCTTCAGCGCCCGGATGGATCCCGATCTCACCCCGGTTTTCGGCGGCACGTTGGTGAACGCGGGCGGTGCGAGCGGGCAAGCTGCCAACTTTGGCAAGCCGTCGCCTTGGATGGCCGGCTACGGCTCGCGCGGAGGCAAGACGGTCGAAGGGCTCGCTATTTTCCAGCACCCCGGCAACCCGGGATACCCGGTCCAATGGTTCACCCGCGACTACGGGTTTTTCTCCCCTTCCCCGATGTGGTGGCCCGCCGATGGCAAGGCCACTCTTATGGCAAAAGGCGACAAGATGGTGCTGCGCTACCGCGTGCTCGTGTTCACTGGCACGCCCGAGGAAGCGGGCATCGCGAAACTGTTCAGTGACTATACCGGCGAAGGCGCAACCAAGTGACCAACCGATCACCGCAAATGTATAACCGACTTCAAACAACGTTAAAACTGACCGCTGCTTTGCTCGCGATCCTTGCCTGGCCCCTCGGCGCGGCGGAGGAACAACCGTTCCGTTTGATGACACTTGCGCCCGGCCACTTCCATGCCGCCTTGGTGCAAAAACAAACGTATCCCGACGTCTCCCCAGTCGTGCATATCTACGCGCCGCCGGGGCCTGATTTGGCGTTGCATCTCGATCGTATCGAAAAGTTCAACACCCGCGCCGAGAAGCCGACCGCGTGGAAAACCATCAACTATACCGGCGACGACTACCGGGAAAAAATGATCGCCGAGCGACCCGGCAACGTCGTGGTGATTGCCGGCAACAACCGGGACAAGACCCGGCACATTTTCGAGTCCATCCGGGCCGGTTTTCATGTGTTGGCCGACAAGCCGATGGCCATCACGCCGGACGATTTCCAACTGCTGAAGCAGGCCATCGCCCTCGCTGCGGAGAAAAAGCTGCTGCTGCTGGACATCATGACCGAGCGGCACGAAATCACGACCCGGTTGCAGCGGTTCTTTGCTCATCGGGAGGATCTCTTTGGTGGCTTCGACCCCGGCAGCCCGGAGGACCCGTCGGTGACCAAGGAAAGCGTCCATCATTTCTACAAAACCGTGGCGGGCGCTCCGCTCCAGCGGCCCCAGTGGTTTTACGATGCGCGGCAGCAGGGCGAAGGCATTGTGGATGTGACCACCCATTTGGTGGATATGGTCCAGTGGGAGCTTTTTCCGGAGCGCGCCATCGGCCTGGATGAGTCCACCGTGCTCTCCGCACGCACGTGGAAAACGGGCGTCAGCCTCGAACAGTTCGCCCGCTCCACCAAGACCGATGCCTTCCCGGATTACCTCCGCGACTACCTGGATGAAAAGGGAACCCTGCAGATTCCCTACAACGGCGAGTTCGTGTTTCGCCTGGGCGGCATCCACGCCAAGGTGTCCGTGACGTGGAACTACGAAGCGCCTGCGGGTGCGGGCGACACCCATTATTCCCTGATGCGCGGGAAAAAAATCGCAGCCGTCATTCGCCAGGGAGCCGCGCAAAACTACCGCTCGTCTCTCTACCTGGAACCGCGCCCCGGCGTGAAGTCGGTCGAACTCGAAGCGCCCTTGAAAGCCGCCCTTGCCGAAGCCCAACGGCTCTGGCCCGGCGTGGACCTGCAAAAAACCGAGGCCGGTTGGGAAGTCGTCATCCCGGCGAGTTATCGCATCGGTCACGAAGCCCACTTCGGTCAGGTCACGGAAAACTTCCTCCGCTACCTTCGCGCCGACCGCCTGCCCGATTGGGAGACGCCCAACATGTTGGCCAAATATCGCACCATCATGGACGCCTACCAGATGAGCCGCCAGTAAGCGCAGTTTCCAAAAGTTTCACCGCGGTTTTTTCCCATCCCATGCCCACTTCCCTCTTCAACCTCGCCGGCAAAGTCGTCGTCATCACCGGTGCCACCGGCACGCTCACCGGTTCCGTCGCCGATTACCTTGCCACCCAAGGAGCGCGTGTCGTTTACCTTGGCCGCTCCCAAGCCAAACTCGACGCCGCCCTCGCCCAGGTGCGCGCCGCCTCTCCCTCCGCCGAGGTCATGGCCGTCGTCGCCGACGTGAACGACCGCCCCTCCCTCGAACGCGCCCGCGACACAATCCTCGCCCGCTGGGGCCGCGTGGATGCCCTGCTCAATGGCGCCGGCGGCAACCAGCCCGGCGCCACCATCACCCCAGGCAAGACCTTCGCCGACCTCGATTTCTCCGCCTTCGAGCAGGTCGTTGATCTCAACCTCCACGGCACCGTTCTCCCCGCGCTCGTCTTCGCGCCCGTCTTCCTCGCCGCCAAAACCGGGAGCATCGTCAACTACTCCTCCGCCGCCGTCGCCCGCGCCATCACCCGCGGGGTCGGCTACTCCGCCGCCAAGGCCGCCGTTGACAACTTCACCCGCTGGCTCGCCGTGGACTTCGCCCGCCACACCCAGGGCGGCGTGCGCGTCAACGCCCTGGTCCCCGGCTTCTTCCTCGGCGAACAAAACCGCCGCCTCCTCACCCACGAAGACGGCTCGCTGACCGAGCGCGGACAAACCATCTGCCGCCAGACCCCCTTTGGCCGCTTCGGCACGCCCGACGAACTCCACGGCGCGGTCCATTTCCTCCTCTCTGACGCCGCCAAATTCGTCACCGGCACCACCCTCGTCGTGGACGGCGGTTTCGCCGCCTTTTCCGGAGTTTGATCCCATTACTGATTTCCTGAGTGCCCCATAAAAAATTCTTTGTGCCTAAGCCTTTCCTCCTCGAAGAATCGTTCCGTTGGTATGGACCGGCCGACCCCGTGCCGCTGGCCTACATCCGCCACGCCGGAGCGACCGCCGTCTTCACCTCGCTGCACCAAATTCCCTACGGCGAACTCTGGCCGCGCGAAGCCATCCGCGAGCGCAAGGAACAACTCGCCGCCGCCGGCCTGCGCTGGACCGCCGTCGAATCCGTCCCCGTTCACGAGGATATCAAAACCGGTTCCGGCGACTTGAAGACTCTCCTCGACAACTATACCCGCACGCTGCGCCACCTCGCCGCCGAGGGCGTCACCACCGTCGTTTATAACTTCATGCCCGTCCTAGACTGGGTGCGCACCGACCTGCACCACGTCCTGCCCGACGGAACCGAGTGCCTGCTCTTCGACCCGGTGAAATTCTGCGCCTTCGAGCTCCACGCGCTCCAGCGCCCCGGCGCCGAGGCCGATTTCACCCCGGAACAGATCGCCGACGCCGCCCGCTGGTGGTCCGGCCTCACCGACGCCTCCCGCGCCGACTTTATTCAGTCCATCATCGATGTTTTCCCCGGCGTTAAATTAGGTCTTACGCTCAATGACATCCGCGCCCGCCTCGCCGCCTACGCGCACATCGGCCGCGACGAACTCACCGCCAACCTCGGACGTTTCCTCGCCCACGTCATCCCCGTCGCCGCCGAAGTCGGCGTGCGACTCGCCATCCACCCCGACGACCCGCCGTTCGCCGTGCTCGGTCTCCCGCGCATCGTCTGCACAGAGCAAGACGTCGCGACTCTCTTCGCCCTCGCCGACGACACCGCCAACGGACTCTGCTTCTGTTCCGGCTCCTTCGGCGCGCGCCCCGACAACGATCTCCCCGCCATGGCGCGCCGCTTCTCCTCGCGCATCCATGCCGCCCACCTCCGCGCCACCATACGCCTGCCCTCCGGCGTCTTCTTCGAGGCCGACCACCTCGACGGCGACGTTGATATGCCGGCGCTCCTGCGCATTCTCCTGGAGGAACAAGACCGCCGCCGCGCCGCCGGTCGCACCGACTGGCAGCTCCCCCTTCGCCCCGACCACGGCCACGTGATGATGCAAGATCTGACCCACTACGTCCCGCTCACGCCCGGCTACTCCGCCATCGGCCGCATGCGCGGACTGGCCGAACTCCGCGGCGTCATGCACGGCCTCCGCGCCAGCTAGCTCCCCTACTCACTACTTTCGCCCCGCTTCCCCTATGTCCCCCCCCACCTCCGCCGTCATCGGCCGCCACCGCTGGCTCATTTGCTCGCTGCTCTTCGCCGCGACCACCATCAACTACATGGATCGCCAGATCCTGTCGCTCTTGAAGCCCATCCTTGACCAGGAGCTCCATTGGACCAACGAGCAGTTCGGCTGGGTCAACTCGCTCTTCCAGGGTGCCTACGCCCTCAGCTACGTCGCCTTCGGCTGGTTCATCGACAAATACGGCACCAAGATCGGCTACGGCGTGTCGATCGCCGCCTGGAGCCTCGCCGCCGCCGCCCACGCCCTTGTTAACACCGTGACCGGCTTCGGCGTCGCCCGCGTGCTCCTCGGCCTGGGCGAGGGCGGCAACTTCCCCGCCGCCGTCAAGACCGTCGCCCAATGGTTCCCCCGCAAGGAACGCGCATACGCCACCACGCTGTTCAACTCCGGCTCCAACGTAGGCGCGCTTCTGGCCCCCGCCATCATCCCGCCGCTCGCCCTGGCCATCGGCTGGCACGGCACCTTCCTGATCGCCGGTGCCGCCGGCTTCGTCTGGCTCGGCTTCTGGCTCTACTTTTTTGAACTCCCCCGCCGCGCACGCGGCACCACACCCGCGGAAGTCGCCTACATCGAGAGCGATGCCGAAACCGACACCGGCGCGAAACCGCTCTCCTGGCGCAAGATTCTCGGTTACAAGCAGACTTGGGGTTACGTCATCGCGCGCGCTCTCACCGATCCCGTCTGGTGGTTTTTCCTGATCTGGCTCCCCGACTATTTCAAAACCACCCGCGGCCTGGATCTGAAGAAGATGGGCCTGCCGCTCATCGCCATCTACGCCATCGTCACCGTGCTGAGCATTTTCGGTGGCTGGGTGAGCAAACGCCTCGTCGAGCGCGGCTGGGACATCACCCGCACGCGCCGCGTCACCTTGCTGATCTTTGCCCTGTGTGTGCTCCCCGTGGTGCTGGCCACCAAGCTGCCGCTCTGGGGCGCGGTCGCCTTGATCGGTCTCGCCGGCGGCGCGCACCAGGCCTGGTCCGCCACGCTCTACACCACCATCAGCGATCTTTTCCCCAAGAGAGCCATCGCCTCGCTCATCGGCCTCGGCGGCCTGGTCGGTTCGCTCGCCGGCATGATTTTCCCAGTCGTCAGCGGTCGCGTCCTCGACCAACTCGGCGGTGCGGGTTACGTCGTCCTCTTCAGTTATTGTAGCGTCGCTTACGTCATCGGTTTCATCATCAATCGCATCCTCTGCCCCCGCTACGAGCCGATCGAAATAAAAGACTGATCAGCCGACCAACGGCGGCGAAGCTCAGCCGCTACTTCAGACCCACTACCCCGGGCGCGGGGTGGAGCGTCTGAGCCGGACGTTAGACGTTAGAAGGCACCGGACCCGGCTTGCCTCGGGCACCTTGCAACCGGGCTCCACCTTCCCGACGACGACAAGGAACCCGGCCCCAATGGCTTGCCGGGGGCGCCGGGATGCGATCAATCACGGGGCTGGAGTGCCCCAGACTTCGACCTCGATGTAGTGGTTGGCAGGATTTGATGAACTGCCGTTGCTATAGAGGCGCACATACCGGCCCTTGGTTCCCTTGGCATCGAGCAGGCGGCCCAGGTTGGTCTCGATGTAGGACTTGTCCTTCCCGGCTCCGCGCCCGCTGAGGTTTTTAACATCGTTGTTGTAGATCGTCGTGACCCCGGAAATGAAGTCCGGGTCGTCGGAGATTTGCACCACCACGCCGAGGTAAACGCGGTGCTGGGAATGGAAGCGCCAGACATAAACGGCGTTAATCTCCGCGGTTTTTCCGAGGTCGATTTGTACCCACTGGATGCCGCTGGCCATTTCCACGTAGCAGCCCTCGGCGGAGTCCTTGTCGCCATCGGTTACCAGCTCGCAGTCCCCAAGCAGCGGCGCGGGATCACTGCTGGTCACAGGGCGCTTGAGTGCGAGGTTCGTGGCCGTTTTGGGCACTAAGAACGGTACGGCACCGACTGCGGTCTCGAGGTTGTCGACTTTGATCGGGACCGGCGTGCCTATGAGTATCGCACTGGGCAGTTCGGTGACGAGCGGCACCAGGTCGGCGGCGCGGGTAGAGCAGGAGAAGGAAACGGCGGCAAGGAGTACGGCAAGGGCGGATTTCATGGGTGGGAGCGGGTTAAACGGCGGGTGCGTCGAGGGTGATGAGCTGGCGTTTTTCAATGGCCTCGATCGCCTTGAAAACCGGGTATTCGCTGCGGAAAGCCTCATCGGCCGAACAAGTGAGCTTGGCTTTGCCGCGGATGGATTGGAAGAAGTTTTCCAAGTGATATTGGTGAATGGCTTTGTTGAGCGAGATGGGGAGGCTGTAGGCGGCGAGGGCGGCGGTCTCACGGGCATCGACCTTGGTATCGGCGGCGGGCGCGGCTGCGGCGGGCGCAAGGTCGGCACGCAGGTAGTTTTTACGCACCCATTCCTCCCAAGACGGAGCGGCGGCTTCGCGGTAGATCTTGGTCTGACCGGGGTTTTCAGAAATACGCACGGTGCCCTCGCTGCCCATGAACTGCTCCCAGTAGCCAGATTGACGGAAGCGGAAGGATGGGTGTCGGCGTTCATGGATTAGGTGCGGGTCACGGCAAAGCGGTTGTGGTCCACCAAGGTGAGGGCGAAGGCGACTAGGCCCAAGTGAATCGCCAGCCATGAAACTCCGGCGTCCTGACCGATGAGCATCAGGCCCAGGGTGAGTGCCACATAGAGCACGCCCATGGCGAACAGGGTCAGTCGGTTGGCCGCGCCGATGAGCAGCAACACGCCGAGGACAAGAAGAGCGGGGCCCAGCAGGGCGTAGAACGGCGTACAGAGGAATCCGGGCAGGAGCGGCTCGGCGGCGAACTTGGTCTGCAGGGTGTCAGGCAGGGCGTGATAGTATTTCAGGCCGTAGACTTTTTTTTCCACATCCACCAGGGCCCCGCTCATATCCGGCTGGCCGGCGGCATCAAGCAGCGGTTCCTGGACCGTTATTTTGGCGGAGTATTTCTCCAAGCCGGAAATAAGGGCGCGGGAACCCAGCCAGAGGCGGAGCGTGAGGAAGGCGAGTGAAGGGCCGGTGATGCCAAAGACGGTGGTCGGAGTGGACGTGCTCATGGTAAAAATCGGTAGATTGGCCGGTAAGCGTAAGGCGTTTCCGGGAGCCGCAGTGCCGGCGGGTTTCGGGGCGTCTGTCCTTCGTTGACCTTGGTAAAGATGCGCTGGCCTCAGCCGTGGCGATCGGGCAAGTGCAGCACCGTGCTTTCGTCGCGTACGCGCTGAGGTGTAGGCAGTAACATTTAAAGTGTCGGATCCTGCCCCCGCTTAAAATCAAAGCCATACTTCGAGCCTTTTAGCCGCGAAAGAACGCAGAGAACGCATAGAACTACAGGGTTTGTTCTTTGCGCTCCTTGCGTTCTTTCGCGGCCAAACTGCCTTGGGTTTTTGATCCGACACTTTAAATGTTACTACCGACTAGTAGGCTGTAACATTTAGAGTGTCGGATAGTAGCTGAACGTGGACGGGTGTCTGACGGATGCGGAGTTTTAACGCTAAGATCGCAAAGAACGCTAAGAAGTCGGGCCTAGGATCAGTCCTTT
>JBILJE010000287.1:0-4056 GCA_044377395.1 Rariglobus sp.
GAGGCGGTTATGGAGTGCAAATTGCTGATGATGGCGACGAACAACATCTTCTCGCCCTCCTCCGGCAAGCCGATCCTCACGCCTTCCCAAGACATCGTTCTCGGTGCCTACTACCTGACCATTGAGCCGCGCAAGAAGCCCGAAAAAGGCGTCCGCATTCCGCTCCTTTCCGGTCTCCAGGAAGTGCTGTTCGCCAAGGCCGACGGAGCTATCAAGGTCCACGATTGGGTTGAGGTCCCCAATCCTGACCACGGTCGCGAAACCGTTTTCGGTAACTCTGAAAAACGCACCCTTCGCACCACGGTTGGTCGCGTGATTTTCAACCAGATCTGGCCTGCTGATCTAGGCTTCGTTAACTTCCCTGTTCCTAAGGGCAAGTTGGGCGACCTCATTCTCAACACCTACAAGGTTGCCGATGGCGCGATCACGGTTGAGACCCTCGATAAGCTCAAGGAGCTCGGCTTCCACGCCGCTATGCATGCGGGTATCTCCATCGGTATCGATGACATGATCATCCCCGAGGATAAAAAGGACATCGTCATCGATTCCCGTAAGAAGATCACCGAGGTTGAAGCCCAATTTAACAAGGGCATCATCACCGACGGTGAGCGTTACAATAAGGTCGTCGATATCTGGACGGGTGCCACCGACAAGATCGCCAAGGCCGTGTTCTCCAAGCTGGAAAACAACGACGGGCGTCCCGAGGTGAATCCGGTTTACATCATGATGGATTCCGGTGCCCGCGGTAACAAACAGCAGGTTCGTCAGCTGTGCGGCACCCGCGGTCTTATGGCCAAGCCCTCCGGCGAAATCATCGAGCGCCCCATTCTGTCTTCGTTCCGCGAAGGCCTCACGGTTCTTGAGTACTTCATCTCCACGCACGGCGCCCGTAAGGGTCTGGCCGACACCGCGCTGAAGACCGCCGACGCCGGTTACCTCACCCGTAAATTGTGCGACGTCGCCATGGACGTGATCATCTCCGAAGGCGACACCGGTAGCCGCGACGGCATCTGGAAGAAGTCGATCTTCGAAGGTGACGACGAAATCGTTAACCTTCGTGAGCGTATCGGTGGCCGCTGTGCGTCCGATGACATCTTCAATCCGCTCAATCCCTCTGAACTGCTCGTCGCTTCCGGCGACCTGATCAGCGAAGAAATGGCGATTAAGATCGTCGAATGTGGTATCGAGCGCGTGAAGATCATGTCGCCCCTCACCTCGATCAGCCCGAACGGCATCGATGCGAAGAGCTACGGTATCCATCCCGCCACCAACCTGCTTGCCAAGCAGGGTGACTCGGTCGGCATCATTGCCGCCCAGTCGATCGGCGAACCCGGCACTCAGCTCACCATGCGTACGTTCCACATCGGTGGCGTCGCTTCCGGCGGATTCAAAACCCCCGAGGTCCGCGTGCGCAGCAACGGTAAGGTTCGCTACAAGGGGCTTCGCCTCGTGGAAACGGCTGACGGTGCCGCCATTGTGCTCAATAAAACCGGCACGATCCAGATTCTGGACACCGACGATCGCGAGTTGGAAAACTACAACATCGTCGTCGGTTCGTTCCTTCACGTCGGCGACGGCGAGATGATCGAAAAGGGTGCAGTGCTCGCCCAGTGGGATCCGTACAACATCCCCGTGCTCTCTGAAAAGGGCGGTACGCTCGGCTTCAAGGACATGATCCCCGGTGTCACCGTGAAACGCGAACTCGACGAGGCGTCGGGCCGCATCGCCACGGTCGTCATCGAGCATAAGGAAGACCTCAATCCGCAGATCGAGGTTCGTGATGATGCAGGCAAGCCAATCGCGGCTTACTCCATCCCGGTCGGCGCGCAAATCGCGGTGCAAGAAGGCGACATCATCGCCCCTGGCTCGCTGCTCGCGAAGACCCCACGTCAGGCCTCGAAGACCAAGGACATCACCGGCGGTCTCCCTCGCGTGGCCGAGCTGTTCGAAGCTCGCCGTCCGAAGGATGCAGCCGAGATGGCCCGCATCGACGGCGTCGTTTCGTTCGAGGGCACTCTGCGCGGCAAGCGCAAGTTGGTCGTTCGTAACGAAGAGACCGCCCAGGAAGAGGAGCATCTGATCCCGACCGGCAAGCACGTCATCGTGCAACCCGGCGACGTGGTCCACAAGGGCCAGCACATCACCGAAGGCTCCGCCGACCCGCACGAGATCTTGGAGATCCTCGGACCGTCCGCGCTGTACGACTTCCTCATCAGCCAAGTGCAGGAGGTTTACCGTCTGCAAGGCGTGACGATCAACGACAAGCACATCGAGATCATCATCCGCCAGATGCTCCGCAAGGTCCGCATCACCGATCCAGGTGACAGCGAGTACTTCTGGGGCGAGCAGGTCGACCGCGCTGCGTTCCTCTTGGGCAACAAGCGCCTGGAAGAAGCCGGTGGTAAGCCGGCCGAGGCTGAGCCGATCCTGCTCGGCATCACCAAGGCGTCCCTCGAGACCGAGTCGTTCATCTCCGCGGCGTCCTTCCAAGAGACCACCCGCGTGCTCACGGACGCCTCGACCCTCGGCAAGATCGACACGCTTAAGGGTTTCAAGGAAAACGTGATCATGGGTCACCTGATCCCTGCCGGCACCGGTCTGCCAGCCTACAAGAACCTCCGAATCGTGCTACCGTTCGGCGAGGAACTCCCCGCTGAGGAAGCGCTGGCTGCCGAGGCTCAGTAAGCCGGTTAGCCAAATCGGCCGACAGTAAAATCAAAGCCGCGAGTTCCTCACTCGCGGCTTTTTTGTGCCCACGTACTGACGCACACTTTGCGCAGACACAGGCTCGCAAAACACCTCGCCCCTCTTTTGCGTTTTACCATGCGCCGCCTCGACCAACTCCTCGCCAATCTCGGTTACTGCTCACGAAGTGCGGCCCGTGATTTTTTGAAAAAACACGTCGTTACCGTCCGCGGTGCGGCTGTGCGTGATCCTTCGGGCAAGGTCTTGGCCACCGACGTCCTTATCGACGGCGAGCCCCTCGATCACCCCGATGGACTACTGTTGGTTTTAAACAAGCCTCTCGGCCTGGTCTGCTCCCACGACGAGCGTGAAGGACCGCGGGTTTATGATCTGCTCCCCGAGCGTTGGCGCGCGCGTAATCCCCAAGTCACCAGTATCGGCCGTTTGGATAAGGATACCAGCGGGCTGATTCTGCTCACCGACCGCACCGAGTTGGTGCACCAGTACACCTCGCCCAAACACAAAGTCCCCAAGCTCTACCGCGCTACGGTGGACGCTGATCTCACGCCCGAGTTGATCCCGCTGTTTGCCGCCGGCACGCTCGTGATGGATGGGGAAACTTCGCCCTGCGCACCGGCCGAATTACGCCTCATTGCAACCCAGCCCCGCACCGCAGAATTAGTGCTGACTGAGGGTAAGTATCATCAGGTTCGACGTATGTTTGCGGCGGTTGGCGTAACCGTTTTGACGTTGCACAGGGTGCAGTTCGGTCGGCTCACGCTCGGTGATCTTGGCTCGGGTGCGTTTCGTGAGGTGGATACGGTCGAAATCTAGATTTGTATGAGATTGATCGTAGACACCCAAGAAGCAGCCCAACCGATGGAGGGCGGCTCAAAATAGAGGGCGGATAGCAAAAATGCTTCTGCTTAAAATTGCACCGCCCAAAAGGGCGCTTGAACGCCTTGAAGCGGCTGGGACTGCGGGGAGAAATCCTCGGCATGGGGCTAATGCGCAAAAGTAACGTGTGCGTTCGCCCGTCACTGGGTGATGACGAGAGCGCTGAAGAACAAGACGCTGGAACGCTATGGGTTTACCCTGCCGCGGGAAACGGTACGACATAGGTCGCTCAACTCGTCGGATGCAGAAAACCGCACGTGCGGTGATTTGAACGGCTCACGGGGCGCAATCCCCGCGAGCCCATCGCTCCTTTAGGCGGCTACAGGTTAATTTGAGAGGCTCTAGCGTTGCAGCTTTTTGCTCAAATCCTGTCCAAGGATAACCCACATTTTGTTGAGCAGGTCGGGCTTCAATTGCTCCAGCGCCTGAATGTGGGACTGCGACCATTCGTTGAAGCGCAACGGGCCCTGGGCC
>JBILJE010000054.1:0-13694 GCA_044377395.1 Rariglobus sp.
CCGGCCTGCTCGCCGCCTGGCAGGACTCCGTGCCGGTCATTTTTGTCTCCGGCCAGGTTCGCCTCGACGCCACTTCCTACGGCAAAAACGTCCGCCAGGTTGGTTCCCAGGAGTTCGCCATTCTCGACGTGGTCAAGCCAATGACCAAGTACGCTGCGCTCATTCGCAGTACCGCCGACATCGCCCGGGTGTTCACCGAGGCCGCCGACATCGCCCGCAGCGGCCGGCCTGGCCCGGTGTGGATCGATTTCCCTCTCGACATCCAGTGGCAAGAGATGACGCCTGAGCCGCTCCTTGCGCCCGCCGCCACCCGGCCGGTTACCCCGCTTTCGGTTGGCCACGAGGAACAATTGGGCGCGCTCGCCGCCGATTTACGCCGGGCCCGGCGGCCGCTGGTGTTTGCCGGTCATGGCGTGCACCTCGGCGACGCAGAGTCAGCGCTGATCGCCTTCTGCGAACGTCACCACGTGCCGGTGGTGACCACTTGGGGGGCCAGCGACGTGTTGGCGAGCGCGCACCCGCTCAATGCCGGCGTGGTCGGACTTTCCGGGCAGCGCGGGGCCAATCAACTGGTTTTCCAGTGCGACCTTTTACTCGTGCTCGGGGCCAACCTGACCTCGACCCAGGTCGGAGCGTCGCGTCGCCCCTACGCCGCCCAGGCCAGGCGGGTGGCCATCACCCACGACCGCGACCAGCTCGCCGTCTCCACGGTCACTCTCGACGACCACATTGAGGCCGACATCGGCTTGAGCCTGGCGCTGCTCGAACGCCTGTTGGCCGACGCCCCGCTCGCTCCCGAGGCGGCGTGGACCGACGCCGTGGCCACCGCCCGCGCTCGCAACCTCAAGGGTTCGGTTGATCTCGAGTCCTTCGACTACATGCCTTCGGGCCTAATGAGTTCCAATATCGCGGTGCATTTGCTCAGCAAGTACTTGCAGCATACGCACCACCTCGTCGTCGACGGCGGTGGCACGGCGCTCTACGCCGGTTTTCAGAGCGCGGTGCGTGGCGAGGGCCGTCGCCTGGTGTGCTCCATGGGCATCTCTTCGATGGGCACCGGGCTGGCCGAAACCGTGGGTGTTTCCCTTTCGTTAGGGAGTTGTCCCGTGCTCACGGTCATTGGTGACGGCAGTTTCCTCATGAACATCCAGGACCTCGCCTCGCTCGCTCAGCACCGCATCCCGGCGGCCGTGGCCATCATCAACAACAACGGCTATTTAGCGATCAAGCACACCCAGCGCGATTACCTGGGCGCCCGCTACTATGGCACCCAAGCCGAGTTTGGGCTGACCATTCCGGCCTTTGGGGCAATCGTCGAAGGGTTTGGCCTACGCTATCGTGAGATCACCACCTACTACCAACTTGAGGCCGCGGCCCGCGAGCTGGCCAAGAACCCGGCCGGACTGGTGCTCGACATCAAGGTCGACCCCAATCAGGACACGCTCTTCCGGCAGGCCGTAACCTTTTCTGCCAATGGTACTTCTGCTCCCTGCGATCTGTCGGAGATGTGGCCTTTCTCGCCCTCAGCCTGAGATTCCCATGGAAAACCTGGTATTTTCACTCAAGTCAGCAGCAGATGTGACGTTAGGTAAAATGAGCCCGATCCCAGTTCCTTACGAACCTCAACTCCTCGCACCTTATGAAACGTAAAAACAAGCTCTCCACCTTACAGATGTCCGAGATGAAGAGTCGGGGCGAGAAACTCACCTGGGTTACCGCTTATGACATGCCCTTGGCGCACGCCGCCGAGCAGGCCGGCATCGACATGATCCTGGTCGGCGATTCCGGTGGCATGGTCCAGCTCGGTTACGCCACGACCAACCCGGTGACGATGGACGAGATGATCACCTTGGCCAAAGCCGCCCGGCGTGGTGCGCCCAACACCTTCTTGGTCGGCGACATGCCGCAGGGCTCCTACGAGGTCTCGGACACCGTCGCCATCGAAAACGCCCTGCGCTTCGTCAAAGAGGCTGGTTGCGACGCGATCAAACTTGAGGGCGGCCGCCGCATGGTTAACCGGGTTAAGGCGATCAGCGAGGCCGGTATTTTGGTCTTCGGACACCTCGGGCTGACCCCGCAAAGTTCGTCCTCTTTTGGCGGTTACCGCATTCAGGGCAAATCATTGCAGAGCTTCGAGGGCAACATCGAGGATGCCCTGGCGCTGCAGGGTGCTGGGGTGTGCGCGATTTTGCTCGAAGCAATGCCCGAGGAGGTCGCGGCGGTTTTCCCCAAAATCCTCTCGGTGCCGATCTATGGCATCGGCACCGGCATGCAGGTGGACGGCCAGCTCATGATTATGCACGACCTGCTCGGCCTTTACCCCGCGTTCCGCCCCACTTTTGCCAAATGCTATATTCCGGCCGCACTCGCCGAGTTTCAGGTCCGGCTCGCCGCCACTCCCGACTTGCGCAAACTCGGCCGTGAGGAGCGCCAGGACGGCCTGCTCGCCCTTAGCCAACTCGCCATCGAAACCTATGCGGCCGAGGTGCGTGCCCAGGTTTTCCCGAGCGAGGACTACTGTTATCCCATTGGTTGCGAGGACCTCGCCTTCCTTAAAACCTCCAAGTACTGGCCGGCCAAAGCGTGCGACGACGAGAACCTTTTCGGCGTCGCAGCGCTGGATCATGCCCGCGTCGCCTGCCACTAAGCCGTGCCGTGCGCCCGGTTCGCCCTTTTGGCCGTTTTGCCTCCTTCGACACACCTCCGGTTGCTGCTTAATTTATGCTGAGTAACTTTGTCGCCAGTCTCCGTAAGGCGAATGCCCGCCTGATCGGCGGCATGTTTTTCCACGCCTCCCCGGGGCATATGCTGAGCGAAAGCGATTACCTGCTTCGACTCATGCGCATCGCCCCCGTGTTTAAGCGCCACCGTCCGGTCGTCCTGCTTGATCCCACTGCGATGGCTACGGCCGTGGCGGAGGTGCTTCGTTTCCACGGTGTCGAAACCATCCTCCATCCCGATGCCGCAACGATCCTGCGCGAGATCCAGTTGTTTTACCCCGACCTCGTTGTCGATGTCGGCCAAGCTCACTGGAAACTCGTGCTCGCGGACAAGGAATCCCACGCGATCGGAGACCTTTATCCCCAGAGTTTCGGCTGGGCACTGAAGGCGGAAGAATTCATCAACCAGCACCTGGAGTTGATGGGCACTTGGCAAAAGACTGCGGGGCAACTGCCCTTCCGCGAAGCCCTCTCCACGTTACCCACCGACCCTGCTTTTTTGCAGCGCTTGGCCGAAAAAAAATACGTGGTGGTTCAGATCAAGGCAGCCACCGGAAACGGCACGGCGAGCATCATCCCCCCCGCCAATTACTGCACCGCCCTGGAATTTCTGCACGACAACGGGTTCGCCATTATCCTGGGTGGGCGCGAGCCGCTGCCCGAGGCGTTCAAGCGCTTCGAGGTTTGGGACTATCCACGCACGCCCTTTGCCTGCCCGGCCAACGATTTTCACCTGCTCGCCCACGCGGCTTGCGGGTTGTTTACCCCTTCCGGCGCCAACATGTTTTGCGACACCCTCGGCACCCCGTGCTGCCAACTCGGCCTGTGGACGATGCTCCCCCAGCTCTCGCCGAAGACGGTGGTGGTTCCCTGCCTCTTGCGTCACCGCATGAGCGGTCACCTGCTCACCTTTAGCGAACAGGCCAATGCGTTTTTGGCCAGCTACGATCGGGTCCTCGGCCCCGCCCTCTTCGACTCGGTTACCTATGAGGACCTTCAGCCCTCGTCCGAGGACATCGTCAACGGCCTGCGTGAAGCGTTATGCCCGAGCCCCCCGCCACCCTGCCAGGCCATGGACACCCTGCGGAGCATCGACCCGATCGGGATGTGGCGCGCCGCAGCCTGCCGCTTCTCGCCCAGCTTCCTCGCTAACCACCCCGACTTTGTCGCCTGAATCACGCCTAGGCCCCGGCATTCCTTCATCCACCGCCACGTTCATTCCAACTTCACTGACTCCATGAACATCGAAAAACTCATCCAAATCATCCCCAAGCAAGGCGGCGTCTTCTTTGAAGCCGGCGGTAACGACGGCATTTTCCAATCGTACACTTACCCCTTGGAACGTGATCGCGGTTGGACCGGCGTGCTAGTCGAACCGTCGCCCCAGGCCTACGCCAAGTGCACCGTCAACCGCCCGAACAGCCGCGTGTTTAATTACGCCCTCACCGATTCCGGCGTGTCTCAGATCAGCGGGGATTTCGACGGCAACCCCATGTCGAGCGTCAATGGCCAGCGCCTCCAGCGCGCCGCCCAGATCACGGTGCGCGCCGCCTCGCTGACCCAAGTCTTCGACGCCGCGCTCAAGGACAAGCCCGTGGACCTGATGTCGATCGACGTGGAGAACTACGAACTCAACGTCCTGCGCAGTCTCGATTATTCGATTTACCGCCCACACCATATTCTCGCCGAGGTGTACACGCCGTCGTTCTACGAGGTCGTCAATTACCTGCTCAGCCAAGACTACAGCCTGCTGTGCAACATTACGGATTTTAATCTTAGCAATAATCGACACTGGGACGGCAGTCATAACGACTACCTCTTCGTCGATCGCCGCGCCTGAATGAGCTCATGAGCGCTTAGCTCCGAGCTCCTAGCTTTCCGTCCCCTTTTTTTCATGAAACCCAAAGAAATCGAGCAAGCGCTCGCCCAAGCCCTCGGCCATCACCAATCCGGCGCCCACGATGAGGCAGCCAAAGGCTATGCTCTGGTTCGCGCCGCCGACTCCAAAAACTTCTCCGCGTGGTACCTGGCCGGCGCGCTCGCTTTCCAACGCGGCGATCACTTGCCCGAAGCCGTCACGCTGCTCGGTCGGGCCCGCCAACTCCAACCCGGCTCGCTTGAGTGCCGCCTGTTTTTGGGCATGGCGTTGGCCGACATTGGCCGCCACGCCGACGCGTTGCCACACTTGGAGGCGGCACTGACCCGTTTCACCGAAAAGCCCGAAGCGTGGGACAACTTGGCCAAAGTCCAGCAAGCCCTCGGTCGGCCAGATAAGGCCGCCGCCGCATTGCAGAAGCTCAGCGTGCTGTGTCCGCATGATGCAGTCGTTTTCCATCGCCTCGGTCTTGCCGTCGGTTTGGCCCATGGACTCGCCGCTGCGCTGCCTCATTTTCAGGCCGCCACCCGACTCGATCCCTTCTTTGCCGATGCTTGGGCGAGTACCGCGCTCGCCCATTTCGATTCCCGTGAGGGCCTCGCCGACGGTCTCGCTGCGGTATTCCGCGCCACCACGGCTGACTCCAGCAGTCTGCCGGCGTTGCGCGCCCAGGCCATTGGCCAGATGCGCACTTACCAGCCCGCCGCTGCCTACGCCACCTATGAGCGCATGCTTGGGGTAGATCCGCTCAACCTCTTGGCCAGCAGTGGTTGCTGCATGTTGTCCCATTATTTGCCGAACCTGAAACCGCAGGCTGTCTTTGCCTTGCACAAGCAGGCGACGGTTAACTCGATTTTGCCCGACACCCTCGTTCCGGTGCGCGCAAAGTCCACGGGCAAGACCGGTGCCAAAAAAATCCGCCTCGGCTTTGTGTCACCGGATTTCCACGCCCACTCGGTCGCCTTTTTTCTCGAACCGCTGCTGCGCCATCTCGACCGCGACCAGTTCGAGATTCAGCTTTTCGCCACCGATTCCGGCCGTGACGCCGTGACCGACCGTTTGCGCGCTCTTGCCGATCAGTGGGTGGCTCTGCACGGGCTCGCTGATGATGCCGCAGTCGCCGCTGTGCGCGCGGCGGGTCCCGACGTGCTTGTCGATCTGACCGGCCATTCTAACCAAAACAGCCTCGCGCTGTTTACCCGCCGCTTGTCCCCCGTGCAGATCAATTATCTGGGTTATCCGCACTCCACCGGGCTCTACGCCATGGACTTCCGTTTTGTCGATGCGCAGAGCGATCCGCTCGGTTCGGCTGACCTGCTGGCGACCGAGCGCCTGGTGCGTTTCGCGCCCACGGCGTGGAGTTATCAACCCCCCGCCGAAGCCCCCGCACCCGCCCGCAAGCCACGATCCGACGGCGAAGGCGTGGTGTTTGCCTCGTTTAGTAACTTCCTGAAAGTCACCAACGAAACCCTCGCGCTCTGGGCCGAACTCCTGCGCGCAGTTCCCGGTTCGCGCCTCCAGCTTAAGAGCCCGCATCTGGACGATCTGGTGGTGGAGCGGTTTGTCCGGCCCCGCCTTACCGCAGCCGGAATCGATGCGGCTCGCGTGAGTCTGGCGGGTTGGAAGCCCGCCATCGCCGACCACTTGGACGCCTATAACCAAGTGGATATCGCCCTTGATACCTTTCCCTATCATGGAACGACGACCACCTGTGAAGCGCTCTGGATGGGCGTGCCCGTGGTCACGCTCGCCGGTGCGACGCATGCTTCCCGCGTGGGGGTATCGTTACTCAATGCCGTCGGTCATTCCGAATGGGTGGCGAAGGATCGGGCGGATTACATAAGGATCGCCAGTGAACTGGCCCGCGATCCGGTTGCTCTCGACCAGGCCCGCTCCGGGTTGCGTGAGGCGATGGCGGCCAGTGATTTGCTCGATCACGCCGGACAGGCTCGCCGCTTTAGTGAGGCGGTTCTCACCTGTGCTAACGTTACAGCTAAACCTGCTGAGGCCTGCGTTCCTTAGAATGAACACCGTAAAAACCATTCTTCTCTATACCGACGAGGCTACCGCTGGCGGTGTCGCCCATTACAATCATGGATTGATCCCGGCGCTGCTCGGTGCCGGTTGGCGGGTGGTCAGCGCACAACCTGCCAACGCGAGTCCCCTGTTGCTCAAGCAGCGTGAGCTCGGGATCAAACAATGCTTTATTTCCTACGACCCGAGCGGCGAGTTCATGCGTTCCTTTACCGATATCACGGATCCCGAACGCATCTTCTCCGAGATTAAACCGGACCTGATTTATTTCAGTGACTGTTGCCCGATTTCAAACGTCGCCGCCAAGCATGTAGCCATCACCCGAAATATCCCTTTCGTTGTAATTTCCCACTCAGCCGCCGACTACCTTGCCAAAAGTTTCCCTGCCTGCCTGCCGACCGTGAAGAAGCAATTGGCGTTTGCCCGTGAGGTCATCGCCATTTCACCCAAAAACCTGGAAATCCTGCGCACTCACTTCGGACTCGCCGCCGACAAGGGCCAAGTCGTGCTCAACGGCCGTCCTGATTCATTCTTCGCCCCTGCTGATCCCGTCGTGCGTGCCCGCCTGCGTGCGGAGCTCGGTATTCCGGAAACGGGCGTACTCTGTTTCACGTCTGCGCGCTTTGACTCTCTCAAAGGCTACCAACATCAGTTTATCGCAATCCGCCAGCTCCATGAACGGCACGCCCTAGGGAATCTTTATTTTGCCTGGGCCGGCATCGGTGAAATCCACGGCGAATTTGCCGAAGCCATTACCCAAACAGGTCTCGACACCCGTATTCGCCTGCTGGGGCAACGTTGGGACATTGCCGACCTGTTGGATGCCTCCGACCTGTTTATTTTGACGACCATGCTCGAGGGCGGGTTGCCCTTGTGCGTGATGGAAGCCATGGCGAAGAAAGTCCCCTGCATCGTCACCTCGGTCAGTGGTATTGCCAGCGTGGCCGAAGACGCCTGCCGACTCTTGCCCGACCCCAACACGCATAGCGAGGAAACCGTGCATGCGCTGGGCGCGGCGCTGGTGGATCTCGGCTGCGATCCGGTTCAGCGCGCCGCTCTTGGTCAAGCCGGCCGCGCCTTGGCCGAGCGTAAATTTCGACAGGAACCCAATGTTAAGAAAACACTCGCGATTCTCGACGACTGTCGGCCACCGCGGATAACGCCGAAGGCGCCAGTGAAGTCGAAAGAAGCCTTTGTTTTGCGGCCAAATAACGGCACCCCTCATTGGCCGGCCATCGTGCTCGCTTATATCCGCCTCTTCACTGCCGGGGCTCCGGTTGCGCTGGTGGTGGTCAACGATGCGGCTCACCCCGGAGACTTGGTTCCCGCTGCGGTTATGGAAACGGTTACGGCCATGGTTCGTGAGAGCGGAAAAGCTGCCTTTGCCGACATTGTGGTGACGGATTCCCCCGACGAACTCGCGAAGACGCTTGGCCACTACACGCAGGTTCACGCGCTGCCGTTCGAACCCGACGCTCCGCCCTCACCAAGCTCCGCGCTCACCGTTTTTCGCGCGGCTTTGGCGGAAACCATCGGGAACACGGCCGTCCGTTCAGTCACCTCAACGGATCGTCTTTTGACGATACTCGACTACTCTGCCCAGCCGTACAGCATCGGTGATTTTCTGGTGTATTTGATGGGCAGTATGATTGCCGCCGAATCGGCCGGCATTGAAAAGGTCGATTTGTTCATTTTGTCCGATCTTTCCCGCAGCCATGCCGATCCGGTCATGCGGGATTGGGTGAATGCCGAGAATCACCATGACCGCCTGATGTCCATCCTCCCCTTGGTGGAACTCCACCCTCGGTTCGGTTCGCTCTTCGTCTGCGATTCCGTTGCAGAATTAAACGCTCACCTGAGCAAGCCAGGGTGCCGTTATCAGCTCTGGCCTTCTGCTACTGTATTGCAGGAAAAAAAGTATTTGTTTTATGACATTATGGTGATGATCAAGGGCTACCATGATCAGACAGGGATGATTCCTCGGTTTAAATTCGGCGCTCCCTTTGAAAACTGGGCAAAGGAGTTCTTTCAGCGGCACGCCGATGGATGCGTGCCGATCACCGTAAATTTGCGTAACAATCCAAGCTTCGGAACCCATCGGAATTATATTCTGCCGGCTTGGCGTGATTTTTTTGCACGCTGTCAGGAATGCATGCCGGTTAAGTTCATTGTTACCTGCGCAGCTTCGGAAGTGGACCCCTCTTTGCGTAATTTGCCTAACGTTGTTTTTGCCAAAGATCATAAAACGACTCTGCTCCAAGATCTGGCTCTTATCCGGTTTTCTGCCTTTCATTTGGGGTCATCTTCCGGGCCGGTTGGGTTGGTGATGTTTGAGTCCAAGCCCTATCACATTTTTAACAGCGACGTGTTCCCCCACCTTCCTGCGTATAAAGATTCAATGGTGGAGGCTTCACCCGGCGAACTGGTGTACTCTTTCGCGCAGCCATTACAAACAACCGGCGTGGTGCCCGAAACGGCCGCAGGGATTTGGGATCAATTCGATAAAATCTGGACCTCACATGACTGGGCCGGCGCCTGGAATGCCACGGGCCTAGCGTCTAGTATGAGCCGTTCTTAACTACCCAAAGCGCCCTTAACGTTTAGCCTGCCGAAGTTGTTTACTGTTTCTGAACCGTCGAAAATGAACAAAATTACGGTTAATCACCTGCCGGCGAAGCCAAAACTATCTTAATCATGAATAACGGTTTGAATATTTTTGAGCTCTCACCGGCGACTCAATTCCAGGCAATCGAAACCCTTCTGCGGGCGGGAAATTTGGCCGATGCCCGAGAGGCCGCGCGCGTGGCTCAAAACCATTTCCCGCTTCATACCGCTCATCACCGAATTGGAAAAGCGTTGATGGCCGAATCGCCCGACGAGGTTCTCCAGCAGCTCGGTTGGTCAAGGTCATGGCACTTGGGCTTCGTGCCGAAAAGGCCCATTTTTATTGGGGTAGCGAATGCACCTCGTTCCTGCGCTATCTCAGCATCGCCTCCTTCCAGCTGCTTAATCCCGATTGGGAAATTTATCTTTACGTTCCGACTACACTCTATCGGGGGGGGGCGGGGTGGACCACGCCAGAAGTCTACGAAGGCTCCGCGTACCAGGGACGCGACTATTCGCGCCAGCTCTTTAGCCTGCCCGGGCTGCATATTTGCGAAGTTGATTTTGCTGATTTTCCGGAAATCTCGCAGGCCCCCGAGATCTACAAATCGGACTTTTTCCGCTGGCACATTCTCGATCAGGAAGGCGGAGTCTACAGCGATACGGATATCGTTTTTAATCGCCCGATTCGCGAGGCACCCTTCAACAGCCGCGAAAATCACGATACCCGCGTGCACGCCGCCCAAGGCAGCAGGACTTTTTCGATGGGGGGCTATTTCGATTCGGCCCGCGGCTGTTTAGAGTTTCTGAACAGCCGTCCGTTCGAGGACTTGTTCCCGTGGCTGGATATCAAGTCTACTTTGGCCATAGGCATGGCCATGAAGGCCACGTGTTTGGTCGCCATTGCCCCGCACTCTTTCATTTATCAGGGAGTGGGTGCGAATACCGTGCTCCTGGAGCGGCTGGACGAATGGCTGCAAGCGAATTGTCCCGCCGGTTTCGGCCCCCTCGCGCACAGCATCAGGGAGATTTTCCTCAAGGATCCCTTCCTCAGTCGGGATCACCTCGACACACTCAGTCGGCTCGGCACGCCCGAACGAAAACCCTTTCAACCACAAGATCCGCTACAACTTATGGAGCAGGAGTTGGCTCGCTTACAGAACTGCGGCGAGATCAAGGCGGCCGAAGAACTGCGTCACTACCTGGTGAAAATTGTAGGGCGTAAACTCCCCCCTGCGCTCGACCCTTCCGCGCCCCGGTGCGAGGGTTTTCTAATCGAGCCTGACTGGACCGGCTCGGATTGGGCCATGGTTTTCCTCTCTTATCTTGAGGCCTTCACAGAAAGCGACCCGGTGCGGTTAATTTTCCTGCTAGACCCTGCACGCAACGATCAGATAACGGTCGAAGAAGCGACGAATCGGTTGATGGAAATTGTTAACCAGACTGGGCTCAAAAAGTTCCCCGATGTGGTCCTCGTTAACCAGATGGAAGAACTGGACGATATCACCAGAAATCTATCGCGCCTGCAGCGAATTGAAAATGGCGGCGTTGACCTCAAAGCGTTGGAGGGGGGCCTGGGCTCACGCCTGCTCCAAGTCCACCTTCGCTCAGTCAGCAGCTCGCAAGCAATTGGCAACCCGGTGGTTGAACCTGGTAAATAGTATGCAAGTTATTCGATCCGTGCAATCTGTGCAATCCGTGGTTAAATTCTAATGCCGGATTTAGGCTAAAGGATTATGACACTCCGCGGAAGACAGGCTTAGCTTTTTTTGAACTCTTCGCGGTGGCGGATGTCCTGGGCCTTGGCCAAAAAGACCATCTCCTCGGCAATGTTGCACGCGTGGTCGGCAACGCGCTCCAACGACTTGGAAATAAACATGAGCTCCAGCGCCCGTGTCGTGGTCGCCGGGTTTTCAATCATGTAACTGCTCAGCTCACGATAAAGCTGCTTGTTGATCGCATCGACCTCGGCGTCACGCCGCACGACCGCCAACGCCTTTTCGGTGTCGCCATGGAGAAAACAATCCAGCGCGTCGCGCAGCATTTCGATGGCGATTTCGGCCATGCGAGGGATGTCGACGTAGGGCTTGAGCGGACGTTCGGCGGCCAGGCGAATGGCGCGCTTGGCAATGGTTGTGCATTCGTCTCCCACCCGCTCCAAATCGTGCGAGGCCTTCATACCTACAATCACCAAGCGCAACTCGGTGGCAACCGGTGAACGCAGGTTCATGTAACGAATCGCCTCGTCGTCGATTTCCATCTCTAGGCGGTCGATTTCGTCGTCGGCGTCGATCACTCGCTGGGCCAGCGCCGCGTCCGCTTCAACCAGCGCTTTTAACGAATCGCGCACTTGGCGGATCGATAGTTCGCCCATGAGCATCAGGTGCGAGCGGAAGGTTTCGAGTTCGGTATCAAAAAAACGTTTCATGAAGGAGGTGAGGATTGCCCACGAAACACACGAAAGGCACGAAAGTTAACAAAAACTTCGATGCCGACGCATGTCGTTTATTGGGCGTAATTAATGGTTGAAATCGGGAGCTTAACGAGGACGTTGCTCAACCAAAACGACCCGAGACGTAGGCTTCGGTTTGCGGGTTGGCGGGGTTCATGAAGATCGTGCGGGTGTCGGCGTATTCAACCAGTTTTCCCATGTAAAAAAACGCGGTCTTGTCCGAGCAGCGCGCCGCTTGCTGCATCGAATGGGTGACGATGATGATGGTGAACTCTTTTTTGAGGTCGTGGATAAGTTCCTCAACCTTCGCCGTGGCAATGGGATCGAGCGCCGAACAGGGCTCATCCATAAGAATGATCTCGGGCGACACGGCGATGGTGCGGGCAATACACAGGCGCTGCTGCTGACCACCGGAAAGGCCGAGGCCGCTTTCATGCAGGCGGTCTTTGACTTCGTCCCAAAGAGCAGCGCCGCGCAGGGATTTTTCGACCACCTCGTCCAGGCGCGTCTTGTTGGTCTCGCCCTGGATACGCAGGCCGTAGATCACGTTTTCGTAGATCGACTTGGGGAACGGGTTGGACTTCTGGAACACCATGCCGACGCGTTTGCGCAACTCGATGGGGTCAACGTCGCCGCCATTGATGTCGATGCCGCGAACGGTGACTTTGCCGCGTTTGACGCTGGTGCCGTCAATGAGGTCGTTCATGCGGTTGAGGCAGCGCAGGAGTGTCGATTTGCCACAGCCCGATGGGCCGATGAAGGCGGTCACGCGCTTGTCGTCGAGCTTCAGGTTGATGTCAAAAAGGGCCTGCTTGGCGCCGTAGTAGAAATCGAAGTTCTCGATGTTGATGAGCGTCTCGGCAGTCGAGGAGTCGGAAGGAACCGAGCTCACCTTGAAGGCACGGGAAGCGGGCGTGGTGCCGCTGGAGGAGGAGACGGTAGCGGTGGGAGAGGTCGAGATGGTTTCCATGGACGGGAGGAACGGAAAAAGTGAGGTGACGGTTGGGTTGACTACCATTTGTAGCGACCCCGCAGGTTGTTACGCAAAATAATGGAGGTGGTGGCAATGAGAGCGACGAGGCCGAGGAAAACGAAAGCGGTGCCGTATTGAACGCGGGCGGTGTACTCGTTTTGCGGGATTTTGGAGGACACCACGTAGATATGATAAGGCAGCGCCATTACACCTTGAAAGAAAAAGTCGCTGGCTTTTTCGACGTCCCAAGGGAGTTTGTCGCGCACCACGTAAGCGGCGGTGAACATGATCGGCGCAGTCTCTCCGGCCACGCGGGCGATACCCAAAATCGAGGAGGTCAAGATGCCAGGCAGGGCGTAAGGCACCACGTTTTTGCGGATCGTCTGCCACTTGGTTGCACCCAAAGCTAGTGAGCCCTCGCGGAAGCCCTTGGGAACGGCCTTAAGCGCCTCTTCGGAGGCGGTGATGACGACGGGTAACACCATGAAGGCCAAGGTGAACCAGCCGGAAAGTAGAGAGACGTTCCAGCCACAGAAAATCACAAACATACCGAAACCAAACAGGCCGAAGACAATGGAGGGCACGCCGGCGAGATTGAGAATGGCCAAGCGGATAAACCGCACCACCGGGCCGTCTTTGGCGTACTCGTTCAAAAACACCGCGCTACACACGCCAAGAAAGAGCGCGATCGTCATCGAGCCGATGACGAGCAGCACGGTGCCGACGATACACGGCCAGATGCCACCCGCCGAATACACGTAACTGGTGGACTTAATCGCGGGAACGGGCTGGCCCGCAGCGGTTGCCTTGGCCTCTTCGGTGGCCCGAAAAGCACGGAATTCATTGTCGCCCATTTCGCGGCTTTTACCTTCGTAATCGAAGACGTAAAGCGACTCCGGGGCGGTGAACAGGAAGGTATTGGTGACGTAGGGGAAATCCGCAGTGGTTTTGAAGCCGTTCACCACGGTCGGCACGCCTTTGAAGACGATGTCGCCAAAAACAATCGCCCCGCAAATAAGGATAAAATAAGTGGCG
>JBILJE010000055.1:0-13656 GCA_044377395.1 Rariglobus sp.
CGCCTCATGCCAACACGTGGATCGACATGCAACACACCCAAACCCAGGCGGGCGTGCTGCGTTACGCGCGTGGGCTGGTGGAGGGCGGCTATCCGCCCGGTGTGCTCATGATCGATGCCGGCTGGGCCGAATATTGGGGCAGTTTCAAGTTCCACGCCGGGCGCTTCCCTGATCCCGCCGCCATGACGAAGGAGCTGCATGAACTGGGCTTCAAAGTCATGCTGTGGGTGAGTCCGTTCATCGTGCCCGACGGCGCGGAATATCGTCGCTGGAGGTCGCAACCGGGCTGGTTCCTGCGCGACCGCCAGGGCGTTCCCGCCGTAATTCAGTGGTGGGATGGCTACAGCCTGCATCTCGACCTCACCCATCCTGAAGCCATGAACTGGTTCAAATCAGGGCTACGTTCTCTGCAAACGGATTTCGGCATTGATGGCTACAAATTCGACGCGGGAGACACCTACCATTACATCAACCGCCCGGCTTCCTGGCTGAACGCCGAGCCGGTGGACCACACGGAAGCCTGGGCTGAACTGGCGTTAGAATTTCCCTTTAACGAGTATCGTGCTTGCTGGAAAATGGGTGGTCAACCCGTGGTACAACGCCTGCATGACCGCGCCCCGCATTGGACTGCGGCGGGCATTCTCAGCCTGATACCAAACAGCATCGCGCAAGGACTCATCGGTCATGCTTTTACCTGCCCCGATTTGATCGGCGGCGGCGATTACCTGTGTTTCAACGATCCCTCGTTCAAACTCGACGAGGAACTCTTCGTGCGCTTCTGCCAATGCAGCGCGCTCATGCCCATGATGCAATTCTCCGCCGCGCCATGGCGGGTGCTCACACCGCGAAGCAACGCGATTTGCAAAGCGGCTGTGGAATTACACTCGAAGTTCGCGCCGTTGATTCTCGCCCTGGGCCGCCAGAGCGCGAAGACCAACGAGCCGATCCTGCGCTCGATGGACTACGTGTTCCCAGGCAACGGTTACGAAGCGGTGACCGACCAGTTTTTACTGGGCGAGGAATTGCTCGTGGCACCCGTCATCACCGCCGGTGCCACCACCCGTCGAGTTACCCTGCCGCCCGGCCAGTGGCGCGCCGACGACGGCCAGACCTACACGGGTCCGGCGGTGATCGAAGTGCCCGCACCGCTGGAAAGACTCCCGCATTTCCAGAAATGCTAAGGGCCTAGGAATAACTTAAAACGCCGGGCCTGAAACTTTTTGGGGTTCCTCGACGATTCCAGTGGGTCGCCCCTCAATCCATTGGCCACAAAAAACACAAGATGACACAAAAACGGCTCCAACCACGCCCACACCATCATGAGTTAAAAAACGGATGATTTAGCCGCAAAAAAGCGCAGAAGTCGCAAAAACCAGCATAGAACCTAAAGAACTCCGGTTTTTGCGCCGTTTGCGTCTTTTGGCGGCCACCCTCCGTCTTCCGCTTAGAATGATTGCTGCCCACTTGGCTAAGCGATCTTTGCGTTAAAATCCGTCGTCCCTTTTCTTACTTCCGCACTTAGCTATTTAACTTCTACCCACTGATATCGTCGATGAAGCACTTTTTTGGCGTCTTAAGTTATTTCTCATAAGATTATTCTGTAATTTTTATAGCATCCTTAAATACGCAAAACGGCGTCTGCTGCTGCCCCCTAATTTTAATACCATGATCGCCAAATACCTCTCCGCGCCCCGTCCGTTCCGCCGAATGAACTCCGCCGTCCTGTCCACCTGCGTCGCACTACTCTGCTCGTTCACTTTCACCGGCTGTGAGCAGAAAAAGCCCATCAGCAAAGCTCCTGCAAAGGAGGACACGCCACCCGCTTCGTCGAAGCGCGCCGAACGCCCGGTCAGCGAGCGCGACCAAGCGATCCTCGCCGCGATCGACACCAACCGCCCTGGGCTTGAAAAAGTTAACGCTGCCCTCGCCACCGGCGACCTTCTGGCTGCACGACACGAACTGGCTGCCTACTACCGCTCCCGTAAATCCCCCACTTGGCGCACCCAATCCGGCCACGACACCAGCGTGCGATTCAACAAAAAATACGCCGACGACGCCTCCCAGGGCATCCTCATGGGCACCCTCGTCAAGGTCGAGTACACCTTTCCTAACGGCAACATCGACTGGATGTTCGACGCCACCAAGAACAACCCCAACCCCAAAATCGCCTACAACAAGGAGTGGCAGGTGCAGAACAACCGGATGTATTTCTGGCAGGAATTGGCCAAAGCCTACCGCGCCACCGGCGACGAGAAATACGCCAAAGCGTTCGTCTCCCAGATGAACGACTGGATTGCCGATTGCCCCCTACCTACGGAAAAGAAAAACGCCGCGCCCTCCACCTGGCGCACGATTGAGGCAGGCCTGCGCATGGCCAACGCTTGGCCGGATAGTTTTTACGCCTTCCTTCAATCCCCATCGTTCACCGACGCCGACATCGTTAACTTCCTGGGTGCGATCAAAGATCACGCCACCTACCTGCGCCAGTTTCACACCGACGCCAATTGGCTGACCATGGAAATGGCCGGCCTTTACACCTGCGGGGCGATTTTCCCTGAGTTTAAGGACGCCAAACAATGGCGCGATTTTTCCGCCGGCCTCCTCGCCACGGAAGTGGATCGCCAGTTCATGGCCGACGGTGGCCATGTGGAGCTGACCGGCGGTTACCACGTCGTAGCCATCAATAACTTTCTCGCCATCACCGAGGCCGCTCTCTGCGGCGGCTTCGAAAAAGAACTCCCCCCAAGCTATGTGGCGGGGATTGAAAAAGCCTACGATTACATCCTCTCGCTGCGCACCCCGGATAACAACATCCCCTGCTTCAACGATTCATGGCCGCTGGATTCTTATAACATCTACACCAAGGCGGTAAAATTCTACCCCACACGCACTGAATTCAAGTGGGCGCTCAGTGACGGCAAAGAGGGCGCTCCGCCGAATTACACCTCCAAATTTCTCAACCGCAATGGCTTCGCCGTGATGCGCTCGGACTGGACGCCGAAAGCCAACTACCTCGTTTTTGACGTTGGCCCGCTCGGTTACGGCCACGTCCATCAAGACAAACTCAACCTCGTGCTCTGGGCCTTCGGACGCGAACTTCTCTTCGACGGCGGCGGCGCCAGCTACGAAGTCAGTAAATGGCGCGATTGGTCCCTGAGCACCGCATCCCATAACACCGTGTTGGTGGACGGCTTAAACCAGAACATCCCGCTGGAACCCAACGCCGACAAGCGCTACAAGGATCCCGCCTGCGTTGCGCAAAGCGATATCGATGCCGGCTGGATCAGCAACGAGCGCTTCGATTACGCCACTTCCACCTACGCGAGCGGACAAGGACCAGCCCGCGCAAAAATCGCTACGCACCAGCGCCAAGTGCTTTTCCTAAAGCCCGACATTTACCTCGTTGTGGACAAGCTGTCCCCCAACGACACCGCCGCGCACAGTTATCAAGCTCGCTGGCACCTCATGTCTACCAAGACGATGCAAAACCCAGCGACCAACGAAATCGTCACTGCTGACCCCGGCCTGGCTAACCTTGCGATCATTCCCCTCGCCACCGCAGGCCTGACGGTCACCTCCGCCTCCGCCCAAGAGACGCCGGAAATCCTTGGCTGGAACATCCGTAAAGACCAGAGCCCCATGATCACCCCCGCCACCACCGTACTTCACACCGTGAACGGGCGTGGGGAAAAACAACTCGTTACCCTCCTGCTCCCGCTCATGCCCGGCGCAACCAGTCCCATCCAATCCATCGCCCCCGGTAACACACCTGTGGTCACGTTGAAGGACGGCCGCCGGTTAAAAATTCAAACTGTGGGCGGCCTATCCATCGAGGAAGTGCTTCCCAATGGAAAAGTAAGCCGCTCCGCCAAACGGCCCTAATCCATAACAGTTTCGGCCCCATCGCTTACGCTGAAACTAGACTCCACCCCTCGCTTCTTGTGATCATCAAACGTTTTTCCCCAGTCCTACTCCTCGCCCTTGTTTTAGTGGCGGTGAGCCTACCGAATTCCGCAGCTACCCCGCCGCCTGCGCAGGCGCTTCCGGAGGGCTTGGATGTCGCGAAACTGTTCATCGACGACATGAGCATTCCCAACGCCATCCTTCCCAGTGGTGTTTCCACAGGGTGGGCAAAAAAACCTCGGGTGGGTTCAGGTAATTTGATTCCGAAGGGCTGGACCCACAGCACGATGTGGGGGCAAATTTACTTCGGCCAGCCCGCCACACCGGCAGCCAATGTTCGGGTGCAAATCCGGGATTGCGCCTTGTGGGTGCTCAGCAGAAAGACCGGCACGTGGACTCAGCTTCAATACAGTGTCACTCCGGCTGGCGGGGCCTATGCCGAGAGTTTTAAGGACGATGCGCACATCCCCGCCGATCAGCGTACGGAGGCAGACGGCTCGCTCTCGGTGAAACTCGCAAAAGGTTATAATTACCACTTCTGGCCGCAGGGCGGACGTGCGAAAGTCGAAGCAGCTGACATCGCCGGCATGGCCTCGGTCTTTTTTGCGCGACTGGTGGTAGATGAGGCGGACAAGCCTGACGATCGGGAAACGGCGGTGTTGATCGGCTCGTGCGGGGGCGATTATTGGCGCAACCACGAAGTCGAGTGGAAGGCCGATTGGAGCAGCAACAACGACTGGGCAATCGGTCGGTTCAAACGCATTACGGGTGATTGGCAGGCATTTACCGGCTGCACGTTAGGCGATAGCATCGTGCACACCCATTACACCACTGAATCCCAGTCTGCACTCGGAGCCAATTTCGCGCCCGTGCTCAGCGCCGAAACCTTACGGCTAACACCTCCGCCATTATTGAAATTAGGCAAAGCCCTATGATTCTGGGCGCTTGGCCGAACGCCGATTATTCCACCGTAAATCCCATCCCACCGAAAACCAAGGCTCCAAAGGCGGTCAAACGCAGGCGATCAACTCACCTACTCGGGTGGTCGATAGTAGGAATCGCCACCAAGCGCGCGGTAGTGATGATAGACTTTTATAAATGCTCCAAACGCCAACAGCGCCAGCAGACCGCTGGCAGTAAAAGTGTGGCGGTAAACATGCCCGGTGAGATCGAGCCATAGCCCGGTGGCCGGCGGCAGCACCACGTAACCCAAGGCGGCGAGTATGCCTGCCGCCGAGGAGAACTGCGCAAATTTTGTTGCCGGAAACAAACGCTGCCCGAGGGATGCTGTGGCAGTGATGAAGGTGCCGGTCAGCACGCCATGGGCTATAAACGCCAGCCCGAAGCTAGCTGTATCCGTAGCAGCGAAACCACCCCAAAGCATCATCCCCGCATAGAGTCCGATGGTGACGAGTCCGACCCGTATCGGATGGAACTTATCGGCCAGCCAGCCGAGAAAAAATGAGAGCGCGAACGAGGTGACGTAAGTCGCGACCAGCAGTTTGCCATAAGTCGTCATGTCCATACCGATGCTCTTAGCGTAAAAGACGCTGAATGAGTTCACCGGTCCGCACGCCAGATTACCCAACATGAGCGCGACAAAGATCCAGAGATAAAACGGCTGAGTGTAACACTCACTCAAATACGATTTAACCGGAGCGATCCGGTTTGTCTTTGGCGGCGGAGGTGGAGGAAGCGGGTAGTCGCCTTCTTTGACCCGCAGGCACATGACGGCGAAGCCAGCACCGTAGATAAACGCGAGCCCCAGGAAGATGGCAGTGAAATGCTCCTCGGCGTGACCGATTAGCCAGAAGTTAAAGAGAATGCCGGCGAGTTGACTAACGGCGCGAAACAGACCAAAAAAACGGCCGATCAAGGCGGGCGGCACGACGTCATTGATCAGGCCACCAAAAACGGCGTTGGCGATCACTGTAAAAATTTCGAAGAGACCCCAGAAAAAGGTGAACGCGATCAGGCGGCATACATCCTCGCCCGGTGAGCCTGCGCCCCAGACCTGATGCACCCAGGCCCCCAGCGAGGGAGTCCACGCCAGACCGACCATGCCGATGACGATGAATGGCGTAGGCACGAGTAGATAGGGGATGCGCCGCCCCCAGCGACCGCGATGGCGATCTGAGCGCACACTGACTATCGGTCCGAGGATCATGCCCAAAGCGGCGGGGACAGAGCCAACTAGGATGCTGACCAGTAGATCGCTGGCGCCGAACTGTCGCAGCATCAGTTGCGCGACTGGGATAGCAGCGCGCTCTTTGAGTTGCCAAGCGAAGTCGCCCCATAGCAGCCACGCGAAGAGCGCCAGCAAGCCGGCTGATGTATAGGTGAGCGTGCCCACCCGCCAATTTCGCGCCGAACAGGGATCGGTCCTAGGCGGAACTGAATCAGGTGAAGCTGGCGGAAGCGGAATCATGATTCGGGTAGAGATGGTTTGAAGTTCTGCATGGGGCGACCGGCAGGTGAGTTATCCGAGGGCGGCGGCTCGCCAGTGACCCATTCTCTGGGGCTTTCACCCATCACGAATTCGAGCACGGTGTCGCCTTTGATTTCGCCGTGGCGCAACCACGAGCGGGTGAAAGGTTTTCCATTTAGGGTTACCGATTGCACGTAGTCGCCGTGGCCGGTGCGGGATATTTCGAGCCTACCCTCCTCAGGTCGTCGCACGGAAACATGGTCGAAAAGCGGGCCATTGAGAAAATAGAGGTCTTGGCCGGCGTTGGGAAACAATCCGAGGGAGGCCCAGATGTAATACGATGACATGGCCCCGCTGTCCTCATCACCGGGATAGCTCGTCGCACTGAAGCGAGTACGGATGACCCGGCGTATCGCCTGCGCAGCGAGATCGGGGCGGCCGACGTAATGGAACAGGGATGGCGCGAGAAAGCCGGGCTCGTTGTCGAACTGGATCAAATCCGCTTCATTGGCGTGGCGCAGGCGTTCCGCAAACCGCTCCCGGCCCCCCATCAACGTCACCAGCCTTGCGGTTTGGTGCGGCACAAAGAAAGAGTAGGTCCATGCGTTCGACTCGTAGAAATATAAGCCCCAGGAGCCGGGGTATTTTTTCACATCAACGCCCGGCCAATCACCGTCTTGGGTGCGAGGCATTAGGAATCCCTTGAAGCCGTCGCTCTCCGTTTTTAAATTCAACAAGTGCTGCCACTGTCGCGAGCGGGCCAGATAGCGTGCGGCGTTGGCCTGCTTGCCGAGTCCGAGCGCGACCTGCGCGCTCACAAAATCGTTGTAGGCATATTCCAGGGAGTTGGAGACGGACATAGTTCCCGCTGTGATCCAACCTTGGCGACGGTACTCATCCTTCGTGGCGGAGACGTTGCCGGCGCGTTCATGTTCGGCATTGAAGGCCAGCACTTCGTAAGCCTTGCGCCAGTCCACCCCGTGCAGACCCTTCACGTAGGCGTCGGCGATGACGTTATCCACGTTGTTACCGCCCTGATCCCACTCACAGGGTTTTCTACCCCATCCTGCCGAAAACGTGTCACGAACCTGGCCGTCTACCCGCAGGCGTTCGACGAAGGACGCGATGTTGCCGCGTACCATTTCCGGCTGAATGAGCAGCATCAGCGGGAATTTGGTGCGCCAGGTATCCCAAACCGCATACTGGTCGTCCCACATCGGCACGTTCGGGTCGAAGCGGGCGAACTCCCCGGTGCGATCACGCGGCATCAATTGAGCATGATACAAGGCGGTATAAAACTGTGCGCGCTGCGCCTCGCCGCCGCCTGAGACAAGGATGCTCCCCAGCGCCTCACTCCAAGCCGCACGACCGGCATCGCGCACGGACTGCAAATCCCAACCGGGGATTTCGCGGTGCAGATTATCCCGGGCTTTTTCCACGCTATGAAAGGAGATGCCGATCTTCATTTGCACGACTTGGCCCGCGTAGGTGGAGAACCGCCACCAAGCGCCGATGCGATCACCCGCCGAAGACCATTTTTCGGTGAGCGTGTCCTGCGCAGGTGTCAGGTTTTTCCACGTGCCTGAGGAGGATGCCTGCATATCGTGTTCTGCGTGGAAATACACGGTGTAGTTTCCTTTTCCAAAGCCACCTTCGTAGCGACTGGAGCCGCTCACCGTGCGCCGCTGGGGATCAAGCGTCACCACACTTTCGCTGACGCTAACATCGGTGATCATGGTGGCGATTTGCCCTGGGATTTGTTGGGCGAGGTCTATGAGTAAATTAGCGTCGTTACTTGCCGGATAAGTAAGACGATAAAAAACCGCATTTTTCGTGGGTGCCAACTCGGTGAGGATGTCGTAACGTGTAAGCCGTGCCCGGTAATCGTAGGGAGTGGCCACCTCGTCAGCTTGGGCGGAATCGTGTCCGTCGGGCGCGAGCGCCAGGCCAATTTGGGGTGAGACGAGAATGTTGCCGTAGCGCCCCCAGCCCGTGCCACTCACATGGAGTTGGCTGAAGCCGCGGATGGGGTTCCCCATGTGATAGCCCGCGTGGGCCCCATCCGGTGAATCCGGACTTGGATGAACCGAGCCATGCGGTAGGCAGGGTCCGATCACCGTGGAGCCACGATTGGGGCGGCAGCCGAGGCGCGGGTTCACCGAATCCACTGGCTCAACGCCACTCCCGCGGGCCGGTGCCAACATCAGGGTAAAGATGGCAAGAGATGCGAATGTGTTGAGGCGCCACATGCCGCTCAATCTCTCACGTAGTAATGAAGCCGCTCCAGCGGAGCGGGCACCTCGACCACCACCGGGCCGTCGTAAACTTGTTCGTCGTCCGCAGAGATAAGGAAAAGAATACGAAGTGGTTTCATGGGGTGGTAGAAAATAAGTCGGCAGGTGAACGAGATATTCCGCTGTTCCCATACTCGAGTGGGGCATTGGGTAGCTTGCTCGATGGGGCATGCGTCTGAATCCACTTTGAATCGCTGGGAAAGAAGGAGGGCGGCGGTCGAATTGGCCAGCTTTCCTCCCCCCGCAGGGAGGTAGCCACGGGGCTTTTGCGCTCACATTGAAGACGCTTACGATGCGCATGAAATGTTGGACCAAGGCGAGCGGCACCCGGATTAAAGTCAGTCGGAGGGTTAACGTAGTATTCATGTCCCTTTTTCTGTCGGTGCTTCTGAGCGCTTTGCGTTGATCTGGAGCATCAGTTGTCTAACCTCCTCGCCGGGATAGAGTTTCCATACGAACTTCCCGAGTATCTCGCTGAGTTTTACTTGGACTTCGTAGGGAGTGCCCGCTTTGGATTTGTACACCACAGTTACGTATTCTCCCTCCAATTTGCTGATAGTCCCCAAATAGATTTGCTGGGTTCTAGCATTCTTCAAAGTGACAAAATCGTTAGTCCGGACCTCAATAAAAGGCCTGAGGAAAGGTCGGGTATAAAAGCAAACATCCCCAGCCGCGAATTTCGGCGACCAACGATCATCCCAGAAGCTACGGCACCCGAAGCAAACCGCACCTGCAAGTAATAGAATAGCGCAAGCCGCACCCGACATCGTGATCGTTCGGAACAAGACGCCGCGCTTTGTAGCAGGAGCTGTCGCGAGCGGCGATAGTGGCTGCTTAGCCTGGCGGGTGTGGAGGAGGAACTCCCACAGCAAAAGACAGAATAGAATCGTCAACCCACCGTTGACCCACCAAGGCAGGACGAAGTCACTGCCTCCGATACCCGCTAACATGACCGCTACGGAATTGTTCAGCGCATGCCACAGTATGGCCGGAATGATCGAGCCCGTCCGCCAGACCACCAAGCCAAACGCCACGCCGAAGATAATCGGGCCTATGAAATTAAACGGGTTAAGATGAATGATACCAAACGCCAGCGCGGTGACGGCGATGGCTCGCACCGGCCCGCGTTGTTCGAGCGTACTTTGGAAAGCTCCCCGAAACAGGACTTCCTCGCAGATGGGAGCAATCAGTCCGATGACGAGGAGATTGGTGAGCAAGCCCTCTGCTGTTTTCGACGTGAGCAGTTTTTCAATGGCTTCCAAGAGCGGTATCCAGTCGCCGAAATAGCGAGCTATCAAAGGCTGGGTTGCCTGTTCGAGCAAAATGGCCGCGCCGACTCCGGTAAGAGCGAGCAAGGCCACGCGTAGCAGAATTGCCCTGGAGACCGGTCGCAGACGCAGGGCATCCTTCACCGAGCCGGTTTTCCATTTGGCGTAGAGAACGGAGGGCAAGGCTAGACACAGCGATTGCCCCAGGGCAGTGCCACCCAGAATGGAGAAACTGGGGAGCACGGCCTGGCTCAAAAGGTATAGCTCCACGGACAGAAACAGTAGCACCCACGCGTCGCAGGTGGTGGTTTTGGTTTCGTGGTCTGTGGTTTTCATATACATTGCTTTATTCATTTCCGAATAGGCAGGAGTTGACCTCCTCGGTAGCTATCATGTTTGGACTGGGTCGATAAATCCTGCTCTAGTCCTCGGTCAGAGTACTAAAAGGAAATCTGATTTTCACCGAGCCATGATGGAGACAGCGCCCGTTCGTCGTGGAACCACGAGTTGGGCGGCAGCCGAGACGCGGGCTCACAGAATCCACCGGCTCACCGCCACTCCCGCGGGTCGCTGCCAACTTGCAAGATCAGCCGCGACAAGGATGGTCGCGGCTGTAGCGAGTGGTTTGCCTCATTATTATATCTAGTCAGCCTACGAATAATAAATGGTAACAATCAGCTGGGGAGCATAAAAAACCCCCTGAAGCAGATCATGTTTGATCTCGGAAATCTTTACTTCCGAATTATTACTCAACCAAGTTTCAATTTCTGATTCCATTTTTTCAACGGGAATCCTATAGGAGGAAAAAAGCGAAGTCGGAGAGAATGAGAAAACTTTGATATTCATAGTATTTTATCAACGGTGTGCCGGAGTAAAACGTGCGAGGGTTTGGTTATTTTTTTTGCCGAACATAAGGGTAAAGATGGCAAGTCCTGCGAGTGTGTTGAGGTGCCACATGCCGCTCAATCTCTCACGAAGTAAGGAAGCCGCTCAAGCGGAGCGGGCACCTCTACCACCGCCGGGCCCTCGTAAATCTGTCCGTCGTCCGCGCGCCAGGTGCCGGGGGGCAAAGTGACGAGACGCGTGGTCGCGCCCCGTATGATGACTGGCGCGACAAGCAAATCATCGCCAAGCAGAAATTGATCGTTCACCGCCTCGTAGCCCTGACTGGGGAAAACATAGGCCAACGAGCGCATGATCGGCTCGTTGGTGATCATGCTCTGGCGAGCGAGTTCGAGGATTTTAGCCGAAAACTTTGTATGCAGTTCTACCGCCGCCTTGCAGAGTGAGTTGCTACGCGCCGTCAACACGCGCCAAGGAGCGGCAGAGAACTGCATCATCGGCATGAGCGCGCTGCACTGGCAGTAACGCACGAAGAATTCCTCGTCGAGTTGGTAGGACGGATCGATGAAGGGGAGGTAATACCCGCCGCCGATGAGATCCGGGCAAGTGAAAGCGTGGCCGATCAGGCCTTGCGCGATACTGTTGGGGATCAGGCTCAGGATGCCCGCCGTGGTCCAGTCTGGGGACCGATCGTGTAGGCGCTGCACCGCAGGTTGGCCCCCCATTTTCCAACACGCGCGTAATTCGTTGTAAGGAAATTCAAGCGCCAGTTCAGCCCAGGCTTCCGTGAGGTCCACCGGCTCGGCGTTCTGCCAAGAAGCCGGACGAATGAGGTAGTGCAAGGTGTCGCCCGCATCGAATTTGAAGCCGTCAATGCCGTAGTCTTTTTGCAACGAGCGCAGGCCCGATTTGAACCACTCCATCGCTTCCGGGTGAGTGAGATCGAGATGCACACTGTGACCATCCCACCACGGGAGTACAACCGGCGCACCCTGGCGGTCGCGCAGAAACCAGCCCGGCTGCCCGCGCCAGCGACGGAACTCCGCGCCGTCCGGTACGATGAATGGACTTACCCAAAGCATGATTTTAAAGCCGAGCGCGTGCAATTCCTTGGTCATGGCGGCGGGGTCAGGAAACCGTCCGGGGTGAAATTGGAAACTGCCCCAATAGTCGGCCCAACCGGCGTCAATCATGAGCACGCCGGGAGGATAACCGCCTTCGATCAAACCACGGGCGTAGCGCAGGACCCCGGCCTGGGTTTGAGTGTGCAGCATATCGATCCACGTGTTGGCGTGAGGCGTGGTGAAGAATAATTCGGGAGGCATCTTTCCCGAAGCTGGGAAATGCCGTGCGGCGGCAGCTCGGAAAGCCCCGCGCAGGTCGCCGTGGCCTTCCGAGAGCATGATGGGATATATGCTGCCGGAGAGGTGGATTATACCGTCGCGAAACTCGTAGGTGAAGGGCCGGTCGCTCCAAAGGTAACGACCCTTGCTTGAAAGCAAAAGTGGCGAACCCTGGTTCTCGCCCAGATTGGTGGCGAGATTTACTCGATGGCGGCTGGAGGAGTTGAAGGGCATGTCAAAGCCGTCGGCGTTGCGGCCGCCCCACCAAAATTCGTTTGGGAGAAATGGGATGCTTGGATGTTGGATCATGGCTAGTATGTTAACGGGGTTTTGGTTTGATGAACTGTGGCAAATGATTTCAGTATCTAAATAGATATTACGTAGGCAGTTGTTCGCCATGACCTTAGAAGGTAGCCGCGCTTTAAGCGGCTTGGGGTTCGGGCGGTTCAATTCAACTACGATGAATCGGGTGGGGGGGGGGCACGTGACACATGCAGCGAGTGGTCTATAAACAAAAGTGGTTGTTGGGTCTAATTATAGTACTCCCAAGGGGGGGGGCAGGTTGCCGGCACGAATTACCAGCTGCTCAATTGGTAAGTGAATGAAATCAGCAGGTTGATTCCGAAGCTCAAACCAACCACAGATTACACAGATTGCACAGATACAATACTTTAGGATGTAAATGGACTCAAAATGATCCCCTTCTTTTTATCCTGTCTTCAAATTCAGTAACACTCTGTTATCAGTGCTCATCTGTGAATTCCGTGGTTAAAACTTCGGCGTTCGGGTTAAACTGCTGCGGGCTATGCAGGCTTTTGAGTCCAGCGAGCCTTGGAGCTGAATACGATCAGAAGGCCATGTGGGCGGTAAATGCGAGGGTTGCCAGGCTGAACCCAATGCACAAATAAGTCGCGATCTTGGCCCCACGGGCATTGCCGAAATAGTGGTGTTCACCCGCCGGACCAGCCACGGCCATGGCCTCGTTGGCGATGGCGATCGAGCGCTGGGCCAGAAACGCCTGTAAGGCTAGGACGCCTAGCAAGCCAAAGAACTGGCTCTTGCCGCTGCCGGGTGTAAGCCCGTGCAACGTTCCGAGGATCTTGGTGTTGACCACAAGTAGGGTGAAGATGTTGGCCATTGCGTAGATAGAGGCCCGGCCGGAGAGGCGTTGTACGGTTTGCTCCACGACGCTGAGGCGGGTGGGATCGTCGACCGTGATCGTCGCGTTCTGGGTGTTGGCCTCAGCCACTTGATCATCCTCTTTCTGTGGGAACGGTGCCCACCACGCAACCAGTACGGACGGCACCGAGGCAAACATGACGACGATGAAATAGGTGGAGAAGCCCAGCCATTCAGCTAACGGACCGGAGATCATCGCGGTGGGTACGATGACCAGATTCATGAGTGCGGTGGCAAAGGCGTAATGGGTCATTGTGCAGCGGCCAGGGGCGAGCTGTTGCATCATATAAATCATGTTGCCCACCATCCCGAATCCGTAACCGAACTTCTCGATACTCACTAGGGTAACGATGGTGCTGTAATCTAAGCTGTGGCCGGCGGCGGCGTAGTGGCTGAGA
>JBILJE010000289.1:0-4010 GCA_044377395.1 Rariglobus sp.
CCGCTGGTGCCGTTGCTCCACTGCCCCGCTCCGCCAACATTGATTGCCAAGGTGGTGCCGTTGCCCACCACGACAGCACCCGTTGCGGGCATTGCAGAGGTTTTCGAGAACTTCAGCGTGCCCGCATTGATATTGGTGCCGCCGGTGTAGCTGTTGGCTACCGTGAGCGTTTGCGTGCCGGTGCCCAGCTTGGTGAGTGAACCGCTGCCACTGAGCACACCGGAATAACTGGCGGTGTTGTCGCCATTGCCGAGGGTCAGTGCGATCGCCGCAGGGGAACCGGCGTTATTTTGCAGCGCCAAGTTACCCGAACCGGCCAGACCACCGATGTTGAAGGCGTTGCCGACGACCGAACTGTCGAAGACGATGGTGCCGCCATTCAAAGTCAGCACGCTATTTTGAATGGCATTCTGGTTGGCGAGGTTGATCGCACCGGCCGAAACCGTCGTGGCCCCCGTAAAGGTGTTGGAACCGGAAAGTGTCTGGGTGCCGCTGCCTGAGCGCACCAAGGCAAGATTGCCGGTGATTAAACCGGCGAAGGTCGTGCTGGTACTGCCAGTGATCGTAAACGTGGAGGCAGTGAGAGCGGAATTGGTCAGCGAAATCTCGCTCGCAAGGGTGTTGAAGCTGCCAGTGAAGGCATTGACGGTTTGGTTGAAGCCGTTGAGGTCGAGCGAGCCGCTCGTTGTAGCCGTCCCGGTCATGGTAAACCCGCTTGAATTAGTCGATATGGCGTCGTTCACACCGAGCTTGAGCCCATAGGTGCCGGAGGCGCTGTTTTGTGCGGCCAAGAGGGTCGAACCCGAGTAGGTGCCAGCGACGTTAAGCGTGGTCGTGGTGGTGCGGAGTTCATATTTAACTAAACCCGTACCGGAGACGGCGTTGCTCAGACTCGTTAGATTGCTACGCCGGACGTTCAGCGTGCCGTTATTGACAATATTGGCGCTGCCGACGCTACCCGCGGAGCTGGCGTTGCCAAGCTGGAGGGTCGAGTTGGCATTGATGGTGACGGTGTTGGCGGAAGTTTGAGTGCCGTTTCCGGCCAAAGTGATGCCGCTATTTGACGAAGAACTGACTGTGAAATCACCGTCTATTCTGGTGTTAAACAGGACTTTATTGGTAGGAACTCCACTCACGGTGATGACTCCGGTCCCCCCAGTGAAAGCGATCGCCTGAGAGTTCGCGGTGGCACCAATCGTGTAGACATTTTCCCCCGTGAAATTGAACGTGAGCGACCCCACAGTCGTCGTGCTGGAACCCAGGGTGATGATGCTTGTAGCCGACAATGCCGCACCGGTCCCGAAGGTGACGTTGTCATTGGTGGCGAAATTTATACCCGAACTGGTTGTGCCATTGTTCCAGTTGCCTGTGCCGACATCCCATGTGCCTGCCCCGTCAGTAATTGTGGCATCGGCAGCGATCGTGGTATCCCAAGTCAGGTTTGCCGCGTAAGCAGTCGGCGGCGCAACGAAAAGCACGCAAAAGGAGATGACGAGCAGGCCCCATAACGAGCGTGATCGCTGTGTTTTATGCCACCGCAATGTCATCGTAAATTGGTGCAAGTGCTTAAGTCGGTTTGGCGCCAAAGGATTACTCGCTACGTAATTATCGGCACAATTGGCGCGGACTTGAGCGGAAATCGTGCTTCGACGCTTCCAGTGGGCAGCCAGGGTTAGCGAAGCATTCGGCAGCCGGAGTGGTATCACAGAGGCAATCCGGAGCACGGACACGGAGGCCACGGAGTCTAGCCGCTCAAAATCGGCACCAACACCACGATCCAAGAATGAGTTGAAAAACCAGGCCGAGCGGGAGCAGTTCGGCGGATTTTGATCTAACGGAGTCGTTGAGACCTCCCCTTTCTAGCAGGCTGTATCATTTAAAGAGTCTGATACCGGTGCTGAGGTAGTGCGGTGCTTTAGCCCGCATCGGTGACTGCGATGGAAATTGGTTCAAACCTGCGGGCTGAAGCACCGCACTACTTTTGATCCACCTCCGTGGACTGGATTCAATTTTACGCAGGGCGTTCCAGTTCTGGCGCCAATTCGGTGTTTTAGCGCTCACCGCATCCCTAATAAACGCATGCCTTGGGGCTTTTGGCGCAACCGTCCGGCTAATTTTCCCGCCCCTTGCCCTTTCACCAGTCGTAACGAACCCCCGCGCGTGACCAACGGGGCGGGCCGATGCTGATCACGCCGGCGGAGGTGGGGGGGCCGCGGGTGCGGCCGGTTTGAACCTCGGTATCGAAGAGGTTTTCTACCGCTAAAAACACTTCCCAGCGGAGGCCAAAGCGGCGTGAAACGCCGAGGTCAATGGTCGCTGCGGAGGCGAGGGGCAAAGTGTTTTCGTCGTCCTCGTACTGTTCGGAAAACCACCGGGCGCGGGCGCTGACTTGAAACGCCGCCGGCGCATTCCAACTCACCGACGTGGTGAACGTGTGGCGCGGGACTTGTGCCAGGCGTTTCTCGTCGAGCGAGGCGGGGGCGGCGGAGCCCGGGTCGGTCACCCGGGCGTCGGTGTGGAGGTAGGCGGCTTCGAGCCTGAGCGAGTCGACAGGTCGTGTGTTGACGGAGGCTTCAAGGCCTTGCACTCGCACGCTTGCTAGGTTGCGACGTTGGCGCTTGTCGGACGCCACGGTGACGTTGGTCACGGCATCGTCTAGGTCGTTCACAAACCCGGTGAGCGAGGCGCCGAGCGGGGCCCCGGCCCGGCCAAAATCGAGGCCTGTCTCGGCCCCTGTGAGGTTTTCGGGCGAGAGCGCGGCATTGGCGTTCGTGGTGACGGGGCCCACGCGGAACGGGCGATAATATTCGTTGAGCGTGGGGACGCGGAACGCCTGGTAGGCTGAGGCGCGGGCGCGTACTGCCGGGGCGGCTTGCCAGAAGAGACCGAGGCGGGGGCTGTACTCGAGGCCGTCGTGTTCCTCGAAACGGGTGTTGGTTGGAACGGTGGTGGTGGTTTCGGTGAGGAAGCCGTCGGTGTTTTCCCAGTAGTCGAGGCGGGCTCCGGCGGAAGCGCGAAGCGTGGAAGAAAACGGTCGATCATGGTGGGCGAAGAGCCCGAAGAAGGCTTGCTCGCCGCCGGTGCGACGGTCGAAGGGACCGGCGGCAGAATTGAAATTGAAACGTTCGCGGGTCTCGCCTTGGACATGGCGCGCATCGGCGCCGAGCGTGGTGGTGGCATCGTCGTCGCTGGTCCACGTGGAGGCTACGGAACCGCCGATCGCCTGGGCGGGGACGTCGTATTGGTCGTTGGCGGGACCCTCTGAAGTGCGCGCGTCATTAACCGACGAAAAGAAGGATTTGAAGCTTTGGTCTTGGAAATAGACGACGGCCGACCACTCGCTCACGCTCGCGGTCAGTGCGGAGCCGGTGAGTGCGGCGGATACAAAAGTTTCCTCGGAGGAGTTGCGCTGGAGCGGCGTGCCATTGCCGCGGTCTTCGGCGTAGCGACGGGCGGTCACGGTTAACGCGGTCGTAGCGGAGAGTTGATTGAGCAATGACGCTTGGGCCCGCTGGTAATCGAGGTCGGCGGGGCGGTCGATCGTGCCGGGATTACGGATGAGATAAACACCGTCGGTGGAGAACGCGGCGGCGTCCACGGTGAAGGACCTGCGTGCGTCGGCGGTGGTGCGCGTCACCGCCACCTCGCCTCCGCGCGTATTGAATTCGCCAACATAAGTTTCGGCGGCGAGGCGGTTTTCGGTGGGCTGGGCAGTGAAGAGTTGCACCGTGCCGCCAAGTGCGGCGTTACCCCACGCTCCCGAGCCGCCACCGTGCACGATTTCGGCGGAGGAGAGGGAAAGTTTGGGGACTTTTGTCCAGGCGACCCAGCCGCCGAAAGGGTCGTTAAGCGGCACGCCGTCGAGAAGTACGAGCGAACGGCTGGCTCCGCTGGGGCCGAGCCCGCGGAGCGAGACGCCTTGGGCGGTGGGGTTGGCGGTAAGGCTGCCGGTACGACGAAAAAGGCTGAACGAGGGGTCGGAGCGCAGCGTGTCGTCGATGGCAAGCGAC
>JBILJE010000288.1:0-4010 GCA_044377395.1 Rariglobus sp.
CCTCCATGGCCTCCAGCGACTTTGTTTTTGCGGTAAGCGACGGCATGGGCGGGGCAAAATCCGGCGAATTTGCCAGCCGCATCACCATCGACCACATCACCCGACTCTTACCCAAAGGCTACCGCCTGTCTGCCCAGGGACTGAGCAGCGGCTTCAACGACCTGCTGGGCGAACTCTTTGACTCCAGCCACCAGGCGTTGCTCAAACTCGGCAACGCCTACGAGGAGTGCGCCGGAATGGGCGCGACCTTGAGCCTATGCTGGTTCTCGCCCGAATGGATGTACTTCGGCCACTTGGGCGACAGCCGCATCTACCACCTGCCGCGCGGGGGTGAGCTGCGCCAACTCACTCACGACCACAGCTATGTCGGCTGGCTGCGCCGCCAGGGCCAGCTTAACGAACGCCAATGCCGCACCCACCCGCGCCGCAACGTCATCCAGCAGGCCCTCGGCGCAGGACACCAATTTATCGAGCCGCACATTGGCGCGGTTAACTACCAGCCCGGCGACTGCTTCCTTCTGTGCACCGACGGCCTCATCGACGGCCTGTGGGACCACCACCTCGACGACCTGCTGCGCCACCCCGACCCCGCCCACCCCGAAAAGGACGCCACGCACCGGCTCATCGAACAGGCGCTGGCCAACTCCGGTCGCGACAACACCACCGCCGTAGTCGTCGAAATCCTCCCCCTCACGGACTGATTGCCCTTCACTGCGGTACGGGAGGGGAGATTCACCAGGCTCGATCCAGCTGTCCAAGGCGGAACGCCATACGGCAGGGCGCCGGGATCGGGCGCGAGGCCGGACCTTCCCACCCGCAAAGAGCGCTTTCGCCAAGTCGGCGTTGCGCGCAGGAGAACCCTCCTGCACCTCAAAGCTGTGCCCCTTAACAAACAGGGGGCATCATTCTCCAGTAAATTATGTGACGGCATTCGCGCCGACACCGAAGTTGCGATCCAGACCTTGCCAAGCGCGATATGACGGTTCGCACCCACCCAGTGACCTGCGGGTTCACTCACCGTGTCCTGATAGATCGTGCCTTCCGCAGTGCGTCCGCCACCGGTAAAGCTACCTGATTTGGCGGTCAGTTTGAGCGGGCGAGTGATGTCGAGAGAGGAGTTGGGAAAGCGGGCTTCGACCATCATGCGACTGTCGAAAAACGGTTGGTTTTCCGCTCCGAAAGGCATCGACGCGCTTGCTTGATGGGCTTCGTTTTCGCCGGTTTTCCATACGTCCGAATCGGTCAAATCCGCACCGCTTAAGGTGACCGTTTCGTTTAGGTCGTTGAGGAAGGTGAACGGGTTAGCGTAAGGTCAGTTATCGCTGAGTTTAAGGCGGAAGAAGCGTCGCTCACCCAGCCAGGCACCGCTTAACTCCACCCGTCCGGCACGCACAGCCATACCGTTATTTCCCGTCACGTCCCAATTGGTCCAGGTGGTCAAATCGGTGGAGGTCTCCACGTAGAAGATGCGGTTCTCCGGCACGTCGAAACTGACCGACACAAGGCCGGCCTTCACGTCGATAGTGGGTTTGAGCAAACTAGATCCGTCGAGCGGTGCCGTGCCGGCGAGGTACTCCGCCGAGTTGGTCGCGCCATCGCCATCCGGATCAGCGGTGGACTCGCCGGCGGGCGATGTGTCTGACCCGAACAACGCCAGTCGCCACTCGGTGTAACTCTCACGTTCGGGCAACGACTGCGTGATCCACGCGGTGAGTAAGGCGACCGCGTTGACGTCGATCTCCGAACTACCGAGCGGGGGCATACGGGTGAAGCCGTTGCTCGCGCCCACGCGCTGCAGGACGACCGAATGAAGCGCGTCGCCAGGCACGATGAGCCGATTCTGTGGGTCACCGTTGTTATTGTTCGCCGCGCCGTTGATCAGGCCGGTCGCCGCGAGGGAAAGCGCCATGCGGCCATCCCATGCCGACGGAGCGGTGCCTCCGGCTTTGTGGCAATACGCGCAGTTCACCTCAAGGTAGGAACGAGCGCGGAGCTCGATGGGGTGCGTCGTATCGTCAATCTGCACATGGCTCGGCAGCGTTTTAGTGGGCGGCGGGGTCTCATGAAAGTATCCGGCCTGGTGAAGCAGTTCGATCTGGTTGCCAACAAAGCCGTTAATCCCATCGACCCGGTTGAGCTGACGGGTGTTAAAGGACAGGCCGTGGTTGGCCTGGGGAGTGTGGCAAACCAGGCAGGAAGCGCGCCCTGGAATCTGCCAATTCTGAATGCGTGGCACGCCGTTTTCGATGATGGAGAGCGGGAAGGTAACGCCTTCCGTGGGCACCAGCGTGGCCTCAGTCTGGGCCTCGTTCCAGCGGTAGCTCACCCCGTAGGAACCGCCGGCGTTACGCACCAGCAGACGCGTCTCCAGTCGGCGTTTGGTTGAGGGCTGGCCGCGGGTCATTTCGAAGTCGAAATGTTTTACCCAGACCGTGCCGGCCGGTGAGCCCCAGGTGTCTTCGGCGGTCCAGTTAAACCGGGCTTCGGGATCGGGCAGCGCGAACCAGCGGCGTTTGATCGCGTGGTCGCTCCAGAAAGTCAGATTGGGCGTGTAGGGCAACACACCGGGCGCGGGCGAGAGGTCGATTAAATCGGCGAAAAGCCCGGTGGCCGACAGCGTGCTCGGAAAGCTGTCGACGACGTCACTTGCGACCAGGCGCAGGATGCGGCTGTTGTCGATGTCGGCGAGCAGCACGTCGCCGTTGGCCGGATCGGGCGCGAAGGCCACCACGCCGCCCTCGCCTGCGATGCGTGTGACGGTCGGCGCGGCCGAGCCGTTGCGCCGCAGCGTCCAGATATGCCCCGAGACATAGTCGCCAAACACATACGCACCGGTGATCGCCGGAATGCGCGAGCCGCGGTAAACAAAGCCACCCGTCACCGATTTACCGTCGAACGTTCCGGAGCCGTGCCCATATTCGTAGAGCGGTTTTAGTGCGACAAAACCAGCCGGTTTGGAGCTGACCTTGGGGCCGTCGTGTGCGGCCTCATTGAAGGCCCATCCGTAGTTGCCGCCGCGCGCGATCACGTCGATGCGTTCGTAGCGATTTTGCCCGACGTCGGCGCACCAGAGTTCGCCAGTGGCGGAGTCGAAGGCGAAGCGCCAGGGATTGCGCAGGCCGACCGCCCAGAGCTCGGTGCGCACGGCGGAGGACGTGACTGCGGCGCCATTGAAACTCGTCGCCCCGACGTAGGGGTTATCCGGCGGGACGGCGTAGCGGGCCACACCCGAGTCGCTCGGCACGGCGGCGTGGACGTTGGGCGCCAGCGAGCCGGCTTTTTTGTCCACATCGATGCGGGCGAAGGCGGAGAAAAAGTCTTTGTCGATGCGCTGGCTGTTATTGTATTGATCGTTCTGTCCGCCCTCGTCGCCCAGCGAGATATAGAGGTAACCATCGGGGCCGAACGCGAGGCCGCCGCCGTTGTGGTTGCCGGCCTCATCGCGCTGCTCGATCAGGATAAGCTCAGATGAGGTGTCGGCGACGGCAGGGTTGGTCGCCTGAGTGAGAAAACGTGACACCCGTTGGTAGTCCAAACCGTCCGTCTTACGGACTGTATAAAAGACGTAGAACTGGCGGTTGGTGGCGTAGGCGGGATGAAAGGCGAGCCCGAGCAAGCCCTGTTCGCTCCCGCCGCGGAATTCTTCCGATCGGGCGGTAAGGAGGGTCGGCAGATTGAGAAAAACGCTTTGGGTGGGCGCGGTCGCGGTGGTGTCGGGCACGAGTTTGAGCGCGCCGGATTTTTCCACGATGAAAAGTCGGCGGGTGTCGCCAGGCGGACTCACTAAGCCGAGGGGTTGACTAAACGTGAGGCCGGGGAGTGCGTTGACCAGTTGGTAAGCGGTCGCGGGGGGCTCGGTGGGCACATTCAGCGGCGCGACCGGGATACGCAGCTGGTTCGAGGGCGTCACCGTCACGGTTGCGGGCGCGGAGGTGCCGCCGGGGCCGGCCACGGTGTAGGTAAAGTTCACCGGCCCGAGATCTCCGCCGGAATGGGCATAAAGAATGCGT
>JBILJE010000056.1:0-13492 GCA_044377395.1 Rariglobus sp.
TTGAAGGCAAACTCGAGAAGTATTTCGCGACCGTCGCGCTTCTCGATCAGCCCTTCGTGAAGACCCCCGAGAAGACCATCAAGGAGATCCTCACCGAGGCGATCGCCAAGACCGGCGAGAACATCCAGGTTCGCCGCTTCGTCCGTTACCAGCTCGGCGCGTAAGCCGTCCCGCTATACACGCAGCAATCCTCCAAAGCACGCCGGTTTTCCGGCGTGCTTTTTTGTGTCCCATGCGGCCGTTTCAGTCTCCCTTCTTCACCATGAAAGTCACCAAGGGCCAGATCTTCAATCGGGGTATTACCCACTGCTGCCCCAACTGCGGCGCCAATAAACTGTTCAAGGCGGACTCGTTTTTCGCGCTCAACCCCGAGTGCCCGGATTGCGGCCTGAAAATCGAGCGCGACGAGGGCTTTTTCCTCGGCTCCATGTCGCTCAACTACGCCGTCACCACCGTGGGGTTTTTATTTCCCGTGCTGATCCTCTATCTGGTTGGCGCGCTGTCGGGCATGGTTGCGGCGGTGACCGCCGGAGTTGGGGCACTCGGGTTTCCGGTTCTCTTTTATCGGTCTTCGCGCAGCTGGTGGCTGATGAGCTATTACTTTTTCCTGCCGCATCACCTCCCGGCCAATCAAGACACGGCGACCGATAACGACGGCCAAAAAACTTAGCGAACACAGGGTGTTGATCCAAGGCATCCACGGCGCATAGCAGGCGCCAACATTTAAGTCTTAGGTTTGAGCCCTGAGGTGAACGTGGACGGGTGCCGTTAAAATTCCGTTGTTTGGTGTTTTGCTGCTGGGTTGCTGGTGCGGTGAGCCTGAACTGTAACCAAGTTTTTATGCGTATGAATGCAAAGTGGTATAAGGGATTGTATCTGTAATCTGTGGTTGGTTTGAACTTCGGAGTTCGGGTTTAAGCGGGCCTTCACCAGTCCGCCTTGGTTGCGCCCGCAACCCGCGAAAACACGGGAAACGGCGGAAGTGCTTGTGAGCGCATACGTTCATGAAAAGAGTCACCCGCACTCATGGCCTATAAAAAATCGATTCTCGCGTCCGCCTCGGAAGACCGCCTGGAAAAGCTGATCGCCGAACGCATCAAACCCGACTCGGATAAAAAACGCATTGATGCGCGGATCTGGGATCTTTTTGGCGAGGAATGGTGCGTCATGTTTACCGACTTGTCCGGGTTTTCGCGTAACGTCGCCCAATTCGGGGTGATCCACTTCCTGCAAACGATTGCCGAATCCCACCGCCTGCTGATTCCGATTATCGAGGACCACGACGGTATTCTGCTCAAAACCGAGGGCGATAGCTTTCTGGTGATTTTCCGCAACCCGCCTAAAGCGCTCACGGCCTCCATTCAGATGAATAAAGCGCTGTCCACGTATAACCAAAACCGCGCGCCCGAGGAGCACGTTTTACTGGGTGTGGGGCTGGGCTTCGGCCGGGTTTTGCGCATCGGCGACAGCGATGTCTTTGGGGCCGAAGTAAATGCCGCCTCCAAACTCGGCGAAGACACGGCCAAAGCCTATGAAATCCTAGTCACCGAGGCGGCCTACCAAGCGCTTTCGGCCAACGCCAACCTCGGGGTGAGCTTTGAGTTGTTGGCTGAAGCTCCGGCTGGTTTCAGCAAAGCCTACAAGGTGCAGTTTAGCCTGACATAAACCCAGGGTGCCCAAAACCGCGCACGGGCCGCAGCCGCCGGGAGTGGGCACCCGTGCGCGTTACCCCAGACGGGCGCATGCACCGATAACGGGACGACCTCCGTGTCGTCCGTGCTTCGATCCAGACCACACGGAGGTGGTCCCTCCCGAAGTCTAAATTCAATGAGACGTTGGTATTAGGTGTCAGTCAGTTGGCATAGGGAAATGGAGTGGAGGGTTATACCAATAGCTCAAACGAACAGACCTATTTTTAACTCAAAGCCGCCGAGACGAAAAATACGCAAAGCATTACAAAGAAATGATTTCCTTGCGCTTCTTCGCGTCTTTTCGCCTTGGCGTTAAAACCTAAAATCGGAACGTGAATGGGCTATCCGTACCGATGGCCGTTACTGCCGATTAGAAGGCGGCACGCACCCCGAAGGTCACCGCCCGACCGGGCAGCGGGGCGATGTCTTTGATGTTGGCATAACTCGTCGCGTTGCGCGCCGACTCGTCGGTAAGGTTGCTGCCGCGCACAAAGAAGTCGTAGGCGGCGAAGCGGGTTTCCAGGCGGTAACCGTAGGACACGCCGAGCAGCGCGTAGCCGTCGGTGGCGGTCTCGCCGGGGGCGCGGTGGCTCTGGCTGGCGGCCAGTTGGACATCGGTGCCGACACTCCACGGGCCACGCGTCCAGTCGAGGGCGATCAGACCTTTGATCGGCGCAATCCGGGGCAGGTCAGGGCCGTTGGTTTCCTGGGCGCGGGTGTGGTCGGCGTTGATGCGCAGGTCGAGGGTGTGGCGGGTTTCGGCGATCAGGTGGAAGGCCGTCTCCAGTTCCACGCCGTAGAAGCGGGCGTCGCGCTGAATGAAGCGGAATTCGGGTAGGTCATCGGTGGTGTCACCGGGCGTGCCCTCGATATCCACCAGGGTGCCGGTGTCATTTTGGTAGATGTAGTTGTCGAACTGGGTGGCAAAGGCGGTCAGCGCACCTGTCATAAACCCCTTGGTTTTGCGCAGGCTGAGTTCGGCGCCGAGCGCGCGTTCATCGGCCAAGTTGGCGTCACCCACCTCGTAGGCGGCTGTGGCGATGTGGGGGCCGTCGGCGTAGAGCTCCTGAGCGTTGGGCGCGCGGGTGGTGTGGGTGAGGTTGAGCGCCAGCGCGTAGGCCGGGGTGAGCGTGCGGATGACGCCGCCTGAAAGACTGAGCGTGTCGCGCTCGTCGCTGCGGGCTGCGTAGTTGGTTCCTAGCACGCTGTTGAAGGTGTCCGCCTCAATCTCGCGCATCTCGTAGCGGGCACCGGTTTGCCAGGTGAAGGCACCGGTTTTGGCCTCTTCAAAGATGAACAGGGCGTAGTTCTGCGTCTGGTTGGTAGGCAGGTAGGCTTCTTCGCCGATGGCGCTGAAATCGCTACGACCCACCTCGGTGCCGAAGGCTCCATTGAAGCCGGCCAGGGGAGCGTGGAGCAGCTCGACGCGGCCGTTGTGGCCGGTGTTGGTGAAGGTGGTGCCGGGGGCGCCGTCTTCCATCTCGACGTGTTGGTAGTCGGCCAGGCCAAACTTGCTGCGGGCCCCGGTAAAGATGCCGAATTCGCGGTTGAGGTCGGCGGCGAAGTCCCAGCGGCGCTGGGTCAGCTCGATGGCGACGGTGGGTTCGTTGGGAACGCCATAGGTGGTGTCGAAGCCGTTGTAGTTGAGCCCGGCGTTGAACTCGGGGCTCACGTAGGAGAGGCCGCCGGAACCACCTTGGCTTTCCAATGAAGTATTGGGGACGTGGTTCTCGGTGGTGGCGTCGCCGGGCGCGGCGCGGCCAGGCACGCGCACGTCGTCGGCCTCGCGGCGGAAGCCGTCGAGGTGCACAACGAAGCCCGACTGGTTAACCCGGTCGGGAGCCAGGGCGATGTCCACCGCGCCGCCGGTGGCATAGCCGGAGGTGTTGGTGTCGTAGCGGCTTTCGAGGGTGCCGGTGACTGGGCGGGCGGGCAGCTCGGTCTCGATGCGGTGGTCAATCACGTTGACCACGCCACCGACGGCGGCCGACCCGTAGAGCAGGGCGGCGGGTCCGCGCACCACCTCGATGCGCTTGACGAGGAACGGCTCGACGCTCACGGCGTGGTCGGGGCTGGTGGAAGAAGCGTCGAGGGTATCGAGACCGTTTTGCAGGATGCGCACGCGGTTGGAATCGAGGCCGCGGATGACCGGGCGGCTGGCGCCGGGGCCGAAGTAGCTGGAGCTGATGCCGGGCAGGCCGGCGAGGGTTTCGCCGAGGGTGGGCTGCTGGCGCAGGGCGAGCGCCTGGCCGTCGAGCACGGTGGTGGCGGAGGTGAGCTCGGCCTGGCTGCGAGCCAAGGGAGAGGCGGTGGTAACGTAGGGCGCAAGGGTGACCGGTGCAGGTTCGGGCGTGACGAGCGGAGCTGCGGTCGGGGCCACGCTGGGTGTTGCGGGAAGCGGAGCCGGGGGCGGCGTTTGGGCGTAGGCCAGCGCAGGGCCGGCGGCGGAGAGAAGGATACAAAGTCGGACGGAAAAAGTCATGGTGTTATCAGGTGTGTTCGATGAACAAGGGCGTTGGCACGCACGCCGCAGCTTGCGCTTAAACGGGCGCGGCAAGGACAGGGCGCGATGGAACGCGGTGCAGACAGGGCGATAAACAGGGGGCTTCACGCAGGAAGCCGCCCGAAGGACGAGGCAGGGGATTTAAGCGCAGCCGGGCGGTCCCCGAGCCGGTTGCAGTCGGTGCGGAGCGGGCGAAGGCAACTGACGCTCACTCGGCTGAGACTGGCTGACGCTCCACACCCGTTGCGGGCAGGTGAGGCGCGGCAGCGGCAGCGGCGCAGTCACACCGTGTTGAAAAAGGGATACGGCGCAGTCGGAGTCGTCGTGGGCCCCAGCGTGGGACGCGCCATGAGGTTGATCACCGCAGTGGCCATGAGCGGCAGTAGAGTCAAAGGCGGCGTGAAGCCGCGCGTGGGTCTCCGGCGAGGCCGCGAGCAGCCCAAGCGTTAAAACCAGCCCGACCAGGAGCCACGCGATCGCGCCTTGGACGCGGGTGACGGGGGTGGTTTTGGCGGGAGCGGAAGGCACGGCTGTTCGTACTTATAACAGAGTCGTCAAGGGGGCACGTCCAGCACGAGCTGAGCCCCGTACATTTCGGACGACGCCCCCGAAAAGCCTCGTTTTCCCGCGCTTATCAAAGCCGACGAGGACGGCAGATGCGCCAACTCGCACGTTACTGCCGATTAGCCCGCACGGCGGCGGGCGATGAAGGATTGGTGACCGTTCTCGGCCCGGTTCTGAAACACCGAAGCCAGCTCGAAGGGCCAAACTTCCTCCGCCACGTTCCAGTCGGCGTGCGCAAGTGCGATCTTCTGCGCATAATCGAAATACTCCGCATGGTCGGTGCGGAAACAGAAGCGGGCACCCTCCCCTGCCCGGCTCGCCAGCAGCGTTAAAAACTCGGTCTGCACCACCCGGTTTTTACAGTGCCGGCGCTTGGGCCAGGGATCGGAAAACAGCAGGAAAATCTCGGCAAGGCGGGTGTCGGCGGGCAGCGCCTCCAAGAAAAGCGTCACCTCGGCGTGCAGCCAGGCGATGTTGGTGAGGGCGGCGCGGGTGGATTTACGCGCGGAGCGGTCAAGGCGGTCGCCGATGATGTCAATGCCGATGCAGAATTTTTGCGGGTGGGCCTCGGCGTAGGCGGTCAAGTAGTGGCCGTGGCCGCTGCCGATTTCCAAGGTGAGCGGCAGCTGCGTCTGCAGGAGCGGGGCGAGGCGGGCGCGCAGCTCGGTGAGACGAGAGGCGGTGATAGCTTGGGCGATTTCCAGCGGCATGAAGTGCTGAGGTGTTACGCAGGCCGGCGGCGGTGCTCAATCCCGAAGATGGGGGGCACGGACCGGAGCGCTCAAGCCAGCCCACACGGAGGTGGGCCCTCCCTCGGGAGAGCGCCCGATCCCGCGCTTGCCCCCCCCCCCGGAGGGACGACCTCCGTGTCGTCCGTGCTGAATCACGGTTCAAGGCCAAGCATGACTGGTGTTTTACTTTATTCCTGATCCCTTAGCCGTCCTTTCCTATGCCTTCGGTACGGCCTAAATCTTTCCAGCGCTATGTGGCGCTCGGCGACAGTTCAACCCTCGGGGTGGACGACCCGGCTGGCGTGGACGGTTACCGGGGGTGGTCGCAGCGTCTGGCCGAGCGAATCGCCGAGGCCCAGGGCGGCCTGCATTACGCGAACCTCTCCGCCTATGGTCTGACGACGGCACAGGTGCGCCAACTCCAACTCGAGGCCGCGCTGGCGTTGCGCCCCGATCTCGCCTCGGTATTTTGCGGCACCAACGATGTAACCGCTTGGACGTTCGACGCCAACGCGGTGGGGGCCGACATCGAACACATGCAACGCGCCCTAGTGGATTCGGGGGCGACCGTGCTCACCTTCACCTTACCCGATCTCACTCCGGTCATGCCGCTCGCCCGTTTGATTGCCCCACGCATCGACGCGCTCAACCAAGCCATCGTCAGGGCCTCGAAGGCCACCGGGACCCTTCTGGTTGATTTTGCCGCGCACCCCGTGGCCACCGACTCGCGGCTGTGGAGTGAGGATCGGATTCATGCCAACGCCGCAGGTCACGCCCGCATGGCCGAAGCGCTCGCCAACGCACTGCAATTGCCTGGGAGCACGGCCGACTGGATGCAGGTGTTGCCCCCGCTGCCGCCCCCGTCTCGCCGGCAACGCTGGAGCGGTGAATTACGCTGGATGCGGCGTCACCTCTTGCCGTTTGTTGTGAAGGGACTGTTGTGTCGCGCCTGCGAGGCTCCCTGCGGCCCCAAACAGCCGCACTTGGCCGCCTTGATTCCCCAGCCTAAAACTAGATCGAGTAATACCCATTACACAGCTATTCAGGACTTTTAACGCAAGGACGCTAGGGCGCGAAGTATGAGACAACTCGTTTTGAGCGAATGCTTTCTTTGCGCCTCTGCGACTTTGCGTTAAAGACCAAGTTTGGCTGATAAAGAGTATAACACTTAACCTAAATCCGGCAATAGAAGGGCGTTGCCCGTCGGATAGATGAGGTTGGAGGGTGTTGCGGCAGGCTGAACGGAAGCGCGATCAGCTTGGGGCGGTGGCCAAAGGTGGTTCAGGGCCGAGTACCGAGAAGTTTTCCTGTAATACCAACGTCTCTTTGAATTTAGACTTTGGGAGGGACCACCTCCGTGTGGTCTGGATCGAGTCACGGACGACACGGAGGTCGTCCCTCCCAAAGTCTAAATTCAAAGAGACGGTGGTATAACTGACCGAAAAGTAGCGCAGGATTCCAGTCTGCTCCGCGCAGGAATGCAGACTAGAAGTCTGCGCTACTTCCCGCCCAACCTCACCGGCACGCTGACAAAAAACGTCGTGCCGGCGCCGAGCTGGCTTTCCACCCACACGCGGCCGCCGTGCAGCTGCGCAATGTGTTTCACAATCGACAGGCCCAGCCCCGTCCCGCCCGTTTCCCGCGAGCGCCCCTTGTCCACCCGGTAAAAGCGCTCAAACAGGTGCGGCAAATCCTCCGCCGGGATGCCGGGGCCGTTGTCGCTCAGACTCACCACCACTTCGTCGGCGTTTTGTAGGCGGGCCGCCAACTCGATGCGTGAACCCTTCGGCGTGTACTTGAGCGCGTTGTCCACGAGGTTTTCCACCACTTGCGTGAACTTCAACGGATCGAGCCCGAGCGGGACGAGCCCTGGGTCATAGACCCACTCCAGCGAGTGCTCGGCGGCGGCGGGCCGGCCGCGGTAGTCTTCGATGATCGCGGTGAGCAACGCCGGCAGGTCGATGATCTCGCGCTTGAGCCCCGGGTTGATCGACTCCAGGCGCGACAACACCAGCAAATCCTCCAGCAGCGAATTGAGCCGCTCGGTGTGCCGCTGAATGGTTTTCAAAAAACGCTCGCGGTCGTCGGCCGGGATATCGGCGTGGCCATCGACGAGGGTTTCCACATAGCCCTTGATTACACAAAGCGGGGTGCGCAACTCGTGCGACACGTTAGCAACGAAGTCTTTGCGCACCATCTCCAGCTGCTTCTGTTTGGTGATGTCGTGCAGCACAAAAATCGTCCACAGGCCGCGCTCCCCATTTTGGCTGGGAATGGTGGTGCCGGTGACCTCCAACCACGTTGTGCGCCCTGCCTCGACAAATTCGACCTCCTGTTGGGGCCGCGACCTGCCCCGGCGGATGGCCTCAACGTGGGTCAAAAACGCCGCGCTATGAAGGACCAGTTCGAGACGGTGGCCGATGATTTGATGGGCGGGACGCGGCGATATGGCCTGGATCGCCTTGTTGGCGAGCAGCACGTAGTTGTTGGCATCCACGATGAGCACGCCCTCCTGCAAGCTGCCCAAGGTGGCATCAAGCTGAGCGAGCTGCCCCGTACGCTGCTGCTGCAACTGGGCGCATTCGGCGATGAGCTCGTTGCCCACAATCCGCAGCCGCTCCCACGCCGAGCCGGCTGCACCGGGAAGGTCTTCGCTCAACAGCGGTTGCTTGCGAAAAATCGCCTGTTCAAGGGCTCGCACGGCCCGCCGGTGCGACAAGATCTTCAGCCAGGCGAAGATCAATGCGGCCGCCAGAACCAGAATGATGAAGAAGGACATAGGAGGGAAAACTCAGGGCAGACAGGCGGGCCCGATTGGCTACGGCAAGGCTAAGCCCTCCCCTACTCCGCCGTGCGCTTTTCGGCGATGCGGTAACCCACCCCGCGCACTGTCTCGATCCAGTCCGCCTCGGTGCCCAATTTCTCGCGTAGACGCCGCACATGGGTGTCCACCGTGCGCGTCTCGATCTCGGTCTCGTAGTTCCACACGTTGAGCAGCAGGTGCTCTCGCGTCTGTACCCGGCCCCGGCGCTCCATCAGCAGTTTCAACAGGTTAAACTCGGTGGCCGTGAGCTCCAGCGGCTGGCCGTTGAGTTGCACGACGTGGCGCTCGGTATCCATCACGATTTCGCCGACCTGAATGCGCTTGGGCACCTCGGGGGTGACCACCGCCAGGCGCCGCAAAATCGTCTGCACGCGCAGCACCAGTTCTTTCGTGCTAAAGGGCTTGCAGATGTAGTCGTCAGCTCCCGTTTCCAGTCCCTGGATACGGTCGTTCTCCTCGGCCTTGGCGGTGAGAAAAATAACCGGCACCTTTTTTAACTGGGGGTCAGCCCGCAGCATGCGGCAAATCTGGATGCCGTTGAGCTCGGGCATCATCACGTCGAGGATCACCAGATCAGGCAAAAACGTGCGGGCGACGCCGAAGCTGCGATTGGGGTCATTGACGACCTCGATCTGGTATCCCTTGGCCTTGAGATGGTATGCGACGAGGGTGGACACGTCGGATTCGTCGTCCACGACCAGGATTTTTTGCGGGAGAGGTTCGGGCATAACTTTGAAAACAGACATAGCCGAAGCCCCGCCCCGCTCCCAGAGAATTTACCCAGTGTTGCACAATTGTTACACCGTCACGGGATCGACACGCTGATTTAAAACCAGCACCCGCTCCGCCCTCGGACCACCCCAACCGCCGTAGGGCTAAGCGGCGGGTAAGAACGGAACCAGCCGAAGAAATAGCTGCGTTTACGGAGTTTATGGGCTGGGGAGTGAGCCGAATCCCCTTCTCGCCGCAAAAGCCCGGATTAGATTAATCGACCGGCGGCAACGCACCCAGCCGCGTTCCTTAAAATTTTGCCCACTTCAGATTAAATTTCCGGTAACCTTTTTGCTCCCGCCTCGTATACCGTACGTAACTCCATGCCCATCGAACCCGCCAACGCAGCTCGACCACCCTCGCGGGAGCAGCTGCGCCAGTCCTTCGATGCAGTCGTCCAAACTCACGCAGCAGGACTGATTAGGTTCCTCGCCCGCTACACCGCAGACGCCCACGCGGCGGAGGATCTGGCGCAAGAGGCGTTTGTGCGAGCCTGGCAAAAGCTGGATCGCTTTGACGACCGCCGCCCGTTCGCGCCGTGGCTGTTCACTCTCGCCGCCAACCTCGGGCGCGACTTCTTACGCCGTCGAAACCAAACGCGCGAAACCGCGGCGGACGACGCGGCGGAGGCCATCGATCCCGCCACTCCGCCCGATTTTGCGCTGCTCGGCAGCGAAAGGCGCGATCGCCTGGAGGCGGGCATTCTCGGTTTACCTGCGGGGCTGCGTGAGCCTTTGCTGCTTCACTACGAACACGACTGGCCGTTGGCCGCCGTCGATACCCACCTCGGAATTGAGGAAGGGGCAGTCAAAACCCGACTTCATCGTGCCCGCCGCCTTCTTCACTGCCAGCTCCACCATCCCGATCACCTATGAATACCCCCGAACCACTCATTCCGGAGGATTACCTGATCAACCACCTCCGAACTCCGGCCACGGTTGGCCCATCGCTTGCCTGGCAAAAGGCACTCACCGCTCGCCTACGTCTGGCTGAAACTCAACGTCAACGTCGACGCTGGCGACTCCTCGCGGGAGCGGCCGCGCTCCTTTCCCTCGGGGTCGGTATAATAATGCAACGTGGCCTGGCGCGGTTAACCGAATCACTTCCCACTCCGATCGACCGGATCCTCGACTGCCTCGCCCAGGCAAGCGCCGGGGTTCATGTCCCGACACCGAGCATCCTCCTGGATAACCTCAACAACCTGGTGAGCCAGCCGCTCTTTTACCTGATTCTCGCCGGTCTCCTTATTCTTGAGGTGACCTCATTTTTCATTCTCCAACCCAGCAAATCAGACCACCCATGATTCCTCGCCTCTTTCTCTTACTTATCCTCATCGCCAGCCCCTGGACCGTAAATGCCGAAATCGCCAAGACCCCGAGAGCGCAAATCTGGCTGCAAGAAGCCAAGGACCTAACCGGTGCGAAAGTGATCGCAGCGGGCGAGTCGGGCAAGGTGCACGAAATATCATATAAAGATCACGTCGTTTACGGTACCCTGAATGGCCCGGTGTTTTTAATCGGTGCAGATCTTTATATAGTGGGTCAGGTCAATGGTGAGATTTGCGTTATCGGCGGCAACGTGACCGTGCTCGGCGAGGCCCATAACGATGTCACCGTCATCGGTGGTTCAATCCGAGTTGCCGGCACAGTATTCGGCGAAACTCTCCTCTTGGGCGGCAAGCTGATCGTCGATGAACAGGGGGTCGTCCAGGAAAAAAACGTCGCAAAAGGCAGCACTAACCACTTCGAGTTCACATTTAAGGATGGGGATTGTGAGCAGGAGGATGAAAACAAGGGTCAATCGTCGTCCGATTGCTCGACCGGCGTTACCTGGTTTTCGTCGGCCAAACTGTGGATGGTCTTAGTGCTGATGGTGTGCTGGGCGGCCACCTCGAACTTGATGGTCGTGTTCGCACCTCGCGCGCTCGATCAGGCAGCGCGCTTGTTCACCCGCTCCCCCGGGCGTGTCTGGATGGTGGGTATCGCCTTCTGGACGGTCTTTACGCTGGTCAGCATTATAGCCCTCATACTGTGCTTTTTCATCATCGGCATACCGTTGCTCGGCGGGCTGACCTTAATCTTTTTCGCCGTGCGCTGGTTCGGGCTGGCGGCCCTGATTCTATGGCTCGGTCGGCGCCTTTGGCTGGCGCTCCGCGGCCACGAACCCTCCATGCCGGCGGCGTTGATGATCGGCCTGTTGGCCCTAGGGCTTCTCCACCTGGTGCCGATCATCGGCGTAATCCTCTGGCTTGTGCTAATGATTCCGGTGGCCGGCGTGGCGGTCCTGTGGCTGATTAAATCCCGGTCCAGTCAACCGCCCGCCCCGATCGTTCTTCAGGAAACCCCGGCTGCGCCCCCGACCGAAATCTAGACGCCTTGAAAGTAAGACCCGAATGGGATCATTACATTGCAAGAGGCCGCTGTGTTTACCGCTTCCGTTGGACTAACTATCTAGTGGGCAGTAACATTCAACGCGTGTCGAATCCTGAGCCCCATTAAAATCAAAGCCTTACTTCGAGCCTTTCAGCCGCGAAAGATCGCAGAGAACGCATAGTAATTCAGGGTTTGTTCTTTGCGATCCCTGCGATCTTTCGCGGCAAAACTGCCTTGGTTTGATCCGACTCTTTGAATGTTACCACCTACGAGGTGGGCCACTTCGTTAATTGCTACCCGACACCGCCAGAGCCACCCCACTAGGCCCCAGCATTATTTTTTTATCGTTAAACGATAAGAAATAGTTGACTAAGATAATTAAACTTCTGTTTTCATACGCATCGCATGACAACAAACACCTCCCCGCTCGATCCGATAGCCCACCCGCCTTTAAGCCCCTCCGTGCAAAATGAGGCGATCTTTCAAAAAATCCGCTTTATCGGCAAAATTGGACTAGTCCTAAGTACAACATTGCTAGTGTTATTTTTAATCACACTGCTGGCTATGCTGGTCGGCGTGATCATCGACCTCAGTGATCCCAGCAAAAAACTCTTTCTTGGAAGCGATGAAGGGAGCTTCAACTGGTTAATTTTTTCTACTTTGAGCGTCATACTGGAATTCACCTGGTGTCGAATTTTCCGCCGTTTTACGCGCAAAGACCTGCTCTCCCAAAAAACAGTGAAGCTGATCATGTGGGCCACAATCCTGACCTTCATGATTTCACTAGTGCCCCTTGATGGTTCTTACGATCCATCTGATTACTACTGGTTTGACTACCCCCTTGAGATATTCGTCGGCACCTTAAATGCGCTAACGCTGCTTGCATTCGGATATGTCCTGAAGATCAGCTTAAACCTTAAGGAGGAAAACGACCACACGGTCTGATCACCCATCATGTCCATCATTATTCGACTCGATGTGGCCCTGGCGCGCCGCAAGATGCAGCTAACCGAACTAGCTGAGGCCATCGACATTTCCCCGCCCAATCTTTCCATCCTCAAGACCGGCAAGGCCAAGGCCATCCGCCTAAGCACCTTGAACGCCATCTGCAAGCACCTCAATTGCCAGCCTGGGGAGATCATCGAGTACGCACCCGATGAACCGGAAGGCAATTAAAGCGCCGAACACCCAAGCCCCCCGTTTAACGTTCAGCAAAAACGGAAGGGCCCTGCGCTCGTAAACTTCACCGTACCGGTGTAAATAAATAAAAAATAACATTAAGCGCATAATTGATTATTTATGGCACGAATGGTTTCGCCTATTCGCCCTCATTTTTGTGGTGATGGCACCGCTAAGCGCCCGCGCCTGAGTGTGGGACTATGCCGTAATACCGAAGAAATCGGATAATGGCACCCGCGCGGAATTCCGACTTTGGCTGGATGACAAATCGCCTGAGCCACGTGCCTTGCTCGTCCTCGCATCCGGATGGCAAGGCGATGGTCGCGAATCCCCTCTGGCAGGATTTCGCAAGGAAACATCGCCTCAATAAAAAGGCCTAACCCGAAGCGGCAGATCTATAAAATCACGCATATCAAAAACCTGAAAGCCTGTAGGCTTTATATCAAAGTTTCCCACAACACCGATTTTCGCCTTAGCCCATCTTACCTGAAATATATAATGACATATATCCAGAGAAGTTAGGCAAGGCATTCAACCAAAAAAATAAAATGAATAAAAAACTAATACCCTATACGTTTACTGCCCTAATATCGACCATGATACTGAGCGGCTGCGTAATTGGCAATCGATTCCCTCAGTCTGCGACCGTTGGGCAACAAGTGATTGATTTGCAAAAGGCAAAGGACGCTGGCGCAATCACTGAAGCGGAGTTTTTGGCGCAAAAAAAGAAGGCGCTTGAACAAGACGCCCCGGCGATCAATAGATAGGATAATGCGTTGTTCAGTTGTGTATATAAACCAACCTGAAATCCGCCTAACTAAGAGCTACATGGTTTTGGACTAATAAAATGTAGGGGC
>JBILJE010000290.1:0-3998 GCA_044377395.1 Rariglobus sp.
CTGGCGCTGGTTCGGAATTATTAGCTTCTTCCGAATCCCTTCGCGCAGGTTAGCGCAGGAGGAGCGCTCGCAAGCGGGGTTTTGTGCCGCGCCTCGACCCGGCCTCATCGCGCTCGCCATGACGACGGCGCATTATGATCTTCGGGTTTATGCCAGCGCCCATTTTCACGCTTACACTCAACCCCGCCATCGACCGCACGGTGCGGATTACCGGCTTTAAAATCGGAGCAGTTAATCGGGTGGAGCGGGCGACGGATCGCGCAGGCGGCAAGGGAATCAATGTCGCCGCAACCCTCGCCGCTCTCGGCTTCCCCGTCACAGCGTTGGGTTTTTTAGGACAGGATAACGCGACGGTGTTTTCTTCGTTTTTTGCCCAGCGCGGAATCGAGGACTGCTTTCAGCGACTTCCGGGTGCGACACGCGTGGGGATAAAGATTTTCGATCCGCTGGCAGGGGAAACCACTGATCTCAATTTCCCCGGCCTTACCCCTGCTGGAGCCGACCTGGTGGCGTTGCGAGCGCAACTTGCCAGCTTGGGCGAAGCAGGGAGTTGGTGCGTGCTGGCTGGGAGCCTGCCGCCCGGAGTGGCTCCGGAGCTTTACGCCGAGATTATCCTCATGCTCAAGGCGCGCGGTGTACGCACGGTGGTCGACACCAGTGGTGAGGGGTTGCGGGCCGCAGTGCTGGCCGCCCCCGAAATCATCAAGCCGAACCAGCACGAGTTGGAGGTGCTCGTTGGTTGTTCGCTGCCGACCGAGGCTGCGGTGATTGGGGCGGCGCGCGAGTTAGTGGCGGGCGGGGTGCGGCTGGTGGTGGTGTCGCGCGGGGCCGACGGGGCGTATTTTGTGACGGCCGATCAAGTGGTGGTAGCGCGTCCGCCAGTGGTGAAGGTGGGCAGCACGGTGGGCGCGGGCGATGCGATGGTTGCAGGTGTGGTGGCGGCCCAAGTGCGCGGTGCGACCCTCGTCGATACTGCTCGGCATGCGACGGCCTGCTCGCTGGCGGTGCTGACTGCTGCTGCTCGTTCCATGGAGTTCGTTGCGAAGGATCAGGTCGCCGCGTTTGAGCCACAGATCGACGTGCGCTTGGCTTGAGCCTGCTACGATCCTCGCAAGCGAGCTCGCCTCTCCTCGTCTTTGGCGTTCCTTTTCACCGCATGTCCCACGCGCATCTACCCGAGCCTTACGCTGCGCTCGCGCTTCGATTTGGGCGTGAAAAACTAGAGCAACGCCTGCTCACCCAGGCGAGTCACTGGGCGAAATTGACGCATCAGGGCAGCGGCCTCTTTCGCTTGGAGAACAAGCTGCCCTTGGACGCCATTGTGGCCTTTGCCCTGACTGCCACCGGCCTCTCGCGCCGCGCCAGGGCTAACCACCTCGCGCCGCGCCGGGTCGAGTGCTCGTGGGAAATCCCCCGCTTGCCCGCCGTATTTGCCGGCTACCGTGTGCTTCAGTTGACTGATTTGCACTTGGATCTGGATACGGAGTTTACGGAAGCGTTGATCGGCCTGCTCCAGGGTGTGGAGTGCGACGCCATCGTCATTACGGGCGATTTCCGTAACTCGACGCGCACGGACTTCATGCCCTCGGTGAATGAGGCTCGACGCTTATTCGCCACGCTGCCTGCGGTCCCCCGTTTTGGCATTCTGGGCAACCACGATTTCGTTGAGCAACTCCCGCACCTAGAAGCCGCGGGACTGCCCATGCTGTTAAATGAAGCGGCTTTTGTTGAGCGCGACGGGCAACGGCTCTGGTTTGCGGGGGTTGACGATCCGCATTTTTATAAAACCCACGACCTCGCGGCGGCCACGGCGGCGATTCCGGCTGACGCCTGCACGGTGCTCCTTGCGCATTCCCCGGAGATCGCCGACGAGCTGCGTGATGCCCGTTTCGATCTCGTTTTGTGCGGTCACACGCATGGGGGCCAACTGTGCTTGCCGGGCGGGCGCTGGTTGCACGTGCCGGTTGAAAATCAGCCGCGTGAACGTATCCGCGGGGCGTGGAAAGTCGCCGGTACACAAGGTTACACCTCCGTCGGAACGGGTTCGTGCGGCGTGCCTGCCCGGCTCAACTGCCACGGAGAATTCACCCTGCACACGCTCTGGCCCACGGGAGCCGTGCAGCCTTCGTAGCCGACAGTAGTCTTCGAGTTGTTGCATTGAGCACCGCACTACTTTCGCGCCACCACGTTTCACGTTACGACCGGCTAGGTTTTTCCTGCCACTGCTGCCACGCGTTGCAGGCAAGTCGCCAGTACCAGCGCGGTGAAGACAAACGGAATCCAGAAGCAGCCCCTTTTTCCCGTCCAGTCATGGGCGTAACCCCACAACAGCGCCGCCAGTAGCCCGGCGAGCACCGGATAGCCCATCGCCTCAAAAACGAACTCCGCCGCCAGAAACGCCCCAGGTAGTTCGGTGCACCGATGCACGATCCATTCGGAGAGCTTCAGCAGCAGTACGCTGGCATGGTTAAACAAACTGACCATGTGCGCAAAGCCGGCCAGACCGCCGAGCAAACTGAGGAACCCGGAGATGATGACCAGCGAGCCAAGCGGGATCAGGACTAGGTTTGCGAGAATCGCCACAGGCGTGAGTAGTTTAAAAATAACGACGCCGCTGATCAGGCTCACCAAACTGGTGGCCGCACCTATGCCAAGTACTCCGAGAAGCCAGCGCCAACACCAGTCGATGCCGTGGTGCCACCAGCGCCACGTGACGGTTGGCAGGCGGGTGAAGGGCGCGGTCTTTTCGGTCCAGAACTCACCCAACGGCAGGCCCAGCAACAGCAGCGCCAGCACGATCCCGTAGCTCAGTTGAAAGCTCGCCGAGAACAGTTGTAGCGGGTGAATCACCAAGACGCACACCGCCGAGCCGATCAGCGCCGCCACGGGATTACCTGGACGCCTTAACACCTCCGCAGCCTGAATGAACATGACCATTAAAAACGCCCGCACCGCCGAGGGCGTGCCGCCGGTGATATCCACATACAACCAGAGCAGAACGCCCCCGACCCCGATACGAACTGGAGCCGGCAGCCTCGTCACCAGCAGGATGCCTTGGATGGCCGCGGCGATCACCGCAATGTGCAGTCCGCTCACAGAAAACAGGTGCATGGTCCCGCTTGCGCGAAACACCCCGGTTTGCTCCACGCTCAGCTCCTGTTGCTGGCCCAGCAGCATGGCGCGCAGTACGCCCACTTGCGCCGGATGTGACTCGACCCCGCGGCCGAGGAAAGCGTCGAACGCGCGCAGCGTGGTGTCACAAAACCGCGAATACGCTGTGGCCGGCGTGACAATTCCGGTAATGCGTGCGCGGGTGAGTTTATAGTTAACCCCTTGGTTGGCCAGGTAGCCATCGAACGTATCGCCAGCCGGCAGGCGCGGCAGGGTTTGCAGGACGCCGGTTACGCCCAGGCGGCTTGAGCGCAAGGGGGGCGTTTCACCGGGAGTGAGTGCGATTGAGAAATATACGCTTTGCCCGACCAATTCGGTGAGATGGGCGTCGGTGGCGAGTAGGTGGGCGAGCCCGGTCACGCTTTTGGCGTGAGGGTGCGGAGGGAAAACCCGGTCGAGCTCCAGGGTGACGCGCACCTCGCGCGCAGGCAGCGAGTCCCAGGCGGGCAGGCGTGCACGGTTGAGCTCGTAAAGGGCGGCCCCGCTCAAGGTCATTGCGAGAACGAGCGCGGGTGCCCACAGCCACTGCACGTTCCGCGGGTGGGCGAGGGCGAGGGTGGCGCACAGCACGGCAGCTACGGCCAACGCGAGCGGGGGGGCGGGCAACCCAGGGTGTCGCCCCACGACCAAGCCGGCCATTAATGGCAAAAGAACCCATAGGAAAGGAGCGCGATTCCCCAAGCTGCGGCTCGTCATAAGCCTGCACCGACAGGCATTCCGGCTGGTGCGTTCACCTAAACGGTGCGCCAAACCCCTGGTTTTGTCTCATCCGCACCGTAAAAGCCCCTGCCGCTCGGTCGCCGGGGGGCGGGCGGGGAGCCTGCGTC
>JBILJE010000291.1:0-3984 GCA_044377395.1 Rariglobus sp.
TTCTGGAACGAGGCGCGGCCCTCGATACGAATCGCAACGGGGTCGGATGCGGTATCGACAAGAAATGCGGGCTTAGAGACGTCGGCCATGGTTGAAAGATACAAGATTCGACTTCAGCGCAAAGGCGCTAACTCGGAATTATTTCCCAAGTTAACGCCTTTGCAAGAACTCGAAACGTCTTAGTTCGCGGCGATGATTTGACGCAGCACGTAGGGCAAGATGCCGCCGTGCTGGTAATAATCGATCTCGATGGGCGTATCGATGCGGCAGCGAACTGACACGTTTTCAACAGTGCCGTCCTTGCGGGTCACCTTGAGGGTGAGGTCCTGCTGGGGCTTGATCGCGGCGGTCAGACCGACCACATCGTAGGTCTCGGTGCCGTCGAGCTTCAGGCTCTGGGCGGTGACGCCTTCCTTGAACTGGAGCGGGAGCACGCCCATGCCGACCAGATTCGAACGGTGGATACGCTCGAAGCTCTGGGCGACGACAACCTTGACGCCGAGCAGGTTGGTGCCCTTGGCGGCCCAGTCGCGCGACGAGCCGGTGCCGTACTCCTGGCCAGCGATCACGATCAAGGGAACGCCCTGCTTCTGGTACGCGATGGACGCGTCGTAGATCGAGGTCTCGGCGCCGTCCGGCCCGAGGGTGTTGCCGCCTTCTTTACCGCCGAGCATCAGGTTCTTGATGCGGACGTTGGCGAAGGTACCGCGGGTCATGATGCGGTCATTGCCACGGCGGCTGCCGTAGGAGTTGAAGTCCTCAAAGGTGACACCGTTGTCGATGAGGAACTTGCCGGCCGGCGAGCTCTTCTTGATGGCACCGGCGGGCGAGATGTGGTCGGTGGTGACCGAGTCGCCAAACAGGCCGAGGACGCGAGCGCCCTTGATCTCTTTGATAGAACCCGGGGTGAGCGAGAAGTCGGTGAAGAAGGGCGGCTCCTGGATGTAGGTGGAGGCGTTGTCGAAGGTGTAAACGTTGCCCGTGGTCGACGGGATCTCGTTCCACTTGGGGTTCTGCTCGGCGAAGTTGCTGTAGAGCTTGCGGAACACCTCGGGCTTGAGGGCGGCTTGCATCTGATCGCGCACTTCCTTCAGCGAGGGCCAGATGTCCTTGAGGTAAACCGGCTGGCCGTCCTTGCCGGTGCCGATCGGATCAACGGACAGGTCGAGGTCGACGCGGCCAGCGAGCGCAAAGGCCACCACCAGCGGGGGCGACATCAGGAAGTTGCTCTTGATGTTCTGGTGAACGCGGGCCTCGAAATTGCGGTTACCCGAGAGCACGGAGGCGGCGACCAGATCGTTCTTAACCACAGCTTCCTCAATCTTGGGGTCGAGCGGGCCGGAGTTGCCGATGCAGGTCGTGCAGCCGTAGCCGACGGTCTGGAAACCGAGCTGGTCAAGGTAGGGCGCGAGGCCGGTCTTTTCCAAATAATCGGTGACCACGCGAGAGCCGGGGGCGAGGGAGGATTTGACCAACGGGTTAACCTTCAGGCCCTTTTCAACGGCGCGTTTGGCCAAGAGGCCGGCGGCGAGCATGACGGAAGGGTTGGAGGTGTTGGTGCAGCTGGTGATGGCGGCAATCAGCACGGAGCCGTGGCCGAGCTTGGTGCCGTCGATCTGGGCCGAGACGGTCGAGAAGTCCTCGGCCTTTTTGCCGAAACCTGATTCGGTGACGGGCTTGGAGAAAGCGGAGAGGAACTCCTGTTTCATCTTGGGCAGCTCGATGCGGTCCTGCGGACGCTTAGGGCCGGCGACCGACGGAACCACCGTGGCGAGGTCGAGCGACAGGTCGCTGGAGTATTCGATTTCGCCCTTTTGCGGGATACCGAACAGGCCCTGGGCCTTGTAGTAAGCTTCGTAAACGGCGATGTCGGCCTCGTTGCGGCCGGTGGCGCGCAGGAAGTTGCCACACTCGGCGTCGATCGGGAAAAAGCCCATGGTCGCGCCGTATTCGGGGGCCATGTTGGCGATCATGGCGCGGTCGACCACCGGCAGCGCGGCGGCGCCCGGGCCGTAGAACTCGACGAATTTACCCACGACCTTGGCCTTGCGCAGGGTCTGGGTGAGGGTGAGCGCGAGGTCGGTGGCGGTAACGCCTTCACGCAGCTCGCCGGTGAGGTACACGCCGACCACGTCGGGAGTCAGGAAATACACCGGCTGGCCGAGCATGCCGGCCTCCGCCTCGATGCCACCGACGCCCCAGCCGACGATGCCCAGACCGTTGATCATGGTGGTGTGCGAATCGGTGCCGACGAGGGTGTCGGGGTAGTACACGCCCTGGCCGTCCTTGAGGACGCCCTTGGCCAGATACTCCAAGTTAACCTGGTGAACGATGCCGATACCTGGGGGGACGACCTTGAAGGTTTCGAAGGCCTGCATGCCCCACTTGAGGAACTGGTAACGCTCACGGTTGCGGGAGAATTCCAAATCAAGGTTCTTGGCGAGGGCGTCAGCCGAGCCGGCGAAATCGACCTGTACGGAGTGGTCAACTACGAGGTCAACGGGCACGAGCGGCTCGATGATCTTCGGGTTTTTGCCGAGGCGGGCCACGGCGGAGCGCATGGCGGCGAGGTCAACGAGGAGGGGAACACCAGTGAAGTCTTGCAGCACGATGCGGGCGACCACAAAGGGAATCTCCTCGGTGCGGGAGGCCTTGGCCTGCCAGCCGGCGAGATCGCGGATGGCCTGCTCGGAGACGCGCTTGCCGTCAGCGTTGCGCAGCAGCGACTCGAGCACGATGCGGATGGAAACGGGCAGCTTCTTGATGGCGAAGCCGGCCTGCTCGAGCGCGGGCAACGAGTAGAATTTATGGGAAGTGCCGTTGGCCGAGAAGGCCTGCAGCGTGTTGAAGGGATTCGGGAGACTCATCTAGGTGGAAGTGCGAGGTGGTTAACGGTAAAACGGTAAAATAAAAACCGCGCCGAAAGGGTATTCGGCGCGGCTTAAAAAAACTTATTTAGCGAGGGCGGCTTTGACGGCGTCAAAGTTGGGCAAGTCCTTCGGAGTGGCGGTCTGCTCGGCGTATTTTACCACGCCGTCCTGACCGATCACGAAGGCGGCGCGCGCCGAGGTGTCGCCGATACCGGCCAAGCCCGGGAAGACCACGTCGTAGGCCTTGGTCGTCTCCTTATTCAAGTCGGAGACGAGAGGAATCGTGATCTTGTTGACCGTTGCCCAGGCCTCTTGAGCGAAGGGGCTGTCCACACTGATGCCGATAACCTCGGCGCCCAGGCTGCTGTACGCGGACAGGCCATTGGAAATGTCACACAGCTCGGTGGTGCACACCCCGGTGAAAGCGAGGGGGAAAAACAACAGCACGGTCTGCTTCTTGCCGAAGTTGTCGCTCAACTTGATGTCTTTAAGACCTTCAGCGGTCTTGGTCTTTAGGGTGAAATCAGGAGCTTTTGAACCAATGGCGATGGGCATGTGCGGTGGTGTTGAGATTGAATGGGTTAGAACGAGCGAAAGTGCGCGAACTTGAAAGCAGACCCTACACACCGCATGAAGCCACTCGCAATCCGTTTTTCCCCCTAGAAGCGATCATTCTAATTATCAGGCTGGCGGCATTAGCTGCGCTGGCGTTACTCAGCAAACACTCGCTGGTAATCCTGGCTCAGGGTGCCGGTCCCCAGCGGCGAGTGAGCGGATAATAAATGAACAGGGGGCGGCCCACCACATCTTGGGCGGGAACAGTCCCCCAGTAACGGCTATCCTGGCTGTTGGCTGAATTATCACCGAGCGCGACATAGCTGTCCGATGGAACGGTCAACACTTGCCCCGGTGCCAGCAGACCACTTGCGCGGTAGCCAGAAAAGTGGGGGGCACGTTTGGCGTTAGCGCCGAAGGCATTGGCTCCGTTGGCAGGCTGACCGTTGCGGTAAAGTGAATACCCTCGGATTTCCAGCGTGTCACCGGGGATGCCGGCCAAGCGCTTAATATAATACTGCTCAAGTTGACGTCCGGCGGCATCCTTCATGTAGGGGCT
>JBILJE010000057.1:0-13466 GCA_044377395.1 Rariglobus sp.
TGGAGTCCCAAAAAAACGCCGATTACCGTTCCGCTGCGGCACGCGCCGCCTACATCGATCGGTATCTTGCCGAGCTGTATCCAGAAACCCCCATCCCGCTCGATCACACCAATCCCTACACGCTGCTGATCGCCGTGCTGCTCTCGGCCCAATGCACCGACAAGCGGGTTAATTTACAGACGCCCGGGCTCTTCGCGAAGGCGGACAACCCGCGCGACATGGTGAAACTCAGCGTGGCGGAAATCGACGCGCATGTGCGCCCCTGCGGGCTCGCCCCGCGAAAAGCGCAGGCCATTCACCGGCTCTCGGAGATGTTGCTGGAGCGCCACGGCGGCGAGGTGCCGCGCACGTTTGCGCAGTTGGAGGAGTTGCCGGGAGTGGGGCACAAGACGGCGTCTGTCGTGATGGCGCAGGCCTTTGGCGTGCCGGCGTTCCCGGTCGACACGCACATTCACCGGCTCGCGCAGCGCTGGAAACTCACCCGGCTCGGGGCCAGCGTCGAGCAGACCGAGCGTGACCTGAAAAAGCTTTTCCCGGTGGCGCATTGGAACGCGTTGCACCTGCGGATCATTTTTTACGGGCGCGAGCACTGCACGGCGCGGGGCTGCGATGGGACGGTGTGCGGGATGTGCCGCGAGCTGTTTCCGCAGCGGCGGCGGGCGGTGCGCGTCAAGAAGGCCTGAAGCCGTGGATGAGGGGGATTGGGCAGGAATGACTTGAGCTTTGCCGAGTATTTCATTGCCTGTGCGAGCCGTTGAAAAACGGCCCCTGTCAGAGTTAACCCTAAAGACCATCATTCATGAAAAAGACGATCATTGCCCTCGCTGCTCTTGTGGCCGGCGTTTCCGCCTCCGCTGCCGAAGGCATTTCCAACCCCTTGTCCGTGAGCCTCGATTCCACGTTCGTGAGCACCTACGTGTTTCGCGGTCTTGAAACCGCTGGCGCCTCCTTCCAGCCCTCGATTGAGGCCAACTACCGTGATTTCTACGCCGGAGTGTGGTACTCCGACGACTTCGCGGGCCAAGTGGCCTCGGAGACCGACCTTTACGCCGGCTATAATTTCGCGCTCACCGAGATATTCTCGGCCGATGTCGGCCTGTCCCGTTGCCTCTACGAGCGTCAGCTCGGCGACTCCACCGAGGCGTTTGTCGGTTTGAAGGCCAACGTGCTGCTCAGCCCAAGCCTGTATGCTTACTATGATTTGGACAACGAGAGCACCACCTACATTGCCGCCATTGGGCACAGTGTTCCCGTGGCAAAACTCGGCCTTCAGGTCGACCTTTCCGCTCTGGTTGGCTGTGTTCAGCGCACCAACGGGGTTGCTGATTACTCCTACTGGGGTGTCGGTGCGGCGATTCCTTATCATTTGAGCGAAACCGCCAAGGTTACCGCTGCGGTTAACTACACCAATGTGGGCGATTCAAACCCTGCTGGTGGCATCAGCTCCGAGCAGGATCAGATCGTGTACTCCCTAGGCATCGCCATTGGGTTCTGATCACTTTTTAAGCTCAATCTCTGCATTCACCTGCCCGTTGCGCGGAAACTGCGCGGCGGGCTTTTTTATTCACAACCGCAAAACAGGGGTTGACACACCTCTTCTAAGTATTCCCAATCCGCCTCTTTTCTAATGAAAACGTTCCTCGCCAAAAAAGAGACCGTGCAACCCAAGTGGCATCTGATCGATGCCGAGGGGCAGGTCCTTGGCCGTCTCGCGGTCAAAGCAGCCAACCTCATTCGCGGTCGGCATAAAGCCTCCTACACTCCCAGCGTCGATACCGGTGACTTCGTTGTCATCATCAACGCCGAGAAGGTCGTACTCACCGGTAAGAAAGAAGAACAGAACAAGTACATGTTCTTCTCCGGTTTCGTCGGTGGCGAAAGCTACAAGACTATGCAGCAGATGCGGGACAAAAACCCCGCCTTCATCATCGAGCACGCGGTCAAGGGCATGTTGCCCAAGAACCGTATCGCTCGCACGATGCTCACCAAACTTCGCGTGTTCGCCGGCCCGACTCACACCCACGAGGCCCAGAACCCGATCAAGATCTCCGCCTGATACCCATGAGCGCTGAAAAGACCATTTTCCTCGGCACCGGCCGCCGTAAGACCTCCACTGCCCGCGTTCGCCTTTCCGAAGGCACCGGCAAGCTCACTGCCAACGGCAGCGACTTTGAGGTTTACTTCTCCCACGAGAACTTTGCCAAGCAGGCTTTCCGCCCGCTGCTCACCGTCGAACTTCGCGACAAGATCGACGTTGATGTCAACGTTTCCGGCGGCGGCGTCACTGGCCAGGCCGGTGCAACCGCTCACGGTATCGCCCGCGCCCTCCAGAAGCTCAATCCCGAGCTACGTGCCGCCCTTAAAAAAGCCGGCCACCTGATGCGCGACCCCCGCGAAAAAGAGCGCAAGAAGCCCGGTCAACCCGGCGCCCGCAAGCGCTTCCAGTTCTCCAAGCGCTAAGTTCTACGGAACGTTTTCACCAAAAAGCCGCCCTTCGCGAGAGGGCGGCTTTTTTGTGTCTGTATTTTTCGGCAAAACCGCTCAAACGGGAACTCCAGAATCAGCATTTTTAACCACAAAAACGCAAAATATCGCGACACTGGAGACATGGGAATTCAGGTGGCTCGTTTTTCCGTTATGGCGCGCCTTTTGCGGTTAATCGGCTAGTTGGATGCGCGCTCGTTGTCTTGGTTTCGCGGTTAAGAAGCCTTGAGGGGCATTAACCCTAAGTGATTAAAATGGGGTTTTTTAGCGGCGTTTGCCGAGGATCAACGAGGCGATGAACAAGATCAGGAAAATCAGAAAAAGGATTTTGGCGATGGTCGCGGCGGTGCCGGCGATGACGCCGAATCCGAGTACCGCGGCGATCAGGGCGACGATCAAAAACAAGAATGCGTAATTAAGCATGGGGGAGGTTGGATTAAATTAGGCCCGAGGAATCCGCAGCACCCCGACTAACCCGACCACAGCGAGCGCGGCCCCGCCGATGAGTAGCCAGATTGATTTATCCGTTGGAGTACCGGTAAACAGCCGGGAAAAACTCGACCCGATGGAGTCGGAAGCTTGGAAGCCGAAGACGACCATAATGATGCCCGCGACGAGCAGGATGATGGAGATGATTTTATTCATGGGGCACTTTCGGCGAAGACAGGGCCGCATTGGGCTAACGCTCTCAGCGCCCCTGTCTAAAGCGGGGACCGGAGGTTGGATCACTCCTTCACGGTCATGTTATTGGTCACCGATTTCACGCCACGGACGTCTTGCGCGAGCTTGGAGACCAGGGATTTTTCGGCATCGGTGGCGGCCTTGCCGGTGATCACCACAACACCATCGGTTGTGGTCACTTTGGTTTTGCGCGCGCTGGTCGATTTGTGGCTGATGAGCGCGTACTTCACATGGCTGGTGATGGACGCGTCGTCGCTTTTCTCGCCCAGGGTCAGATCGCTGGCGGGCTTCGGTTTGATGACGAGGTTGTTTTTAATCGATTTCACCCAGTCGATTTCCTTGGCGTAAGCCTCGGTGAGTTCCTTTTGCGCGGCGTTATCTGCTGTGCCCGTCAAGGTGACGATGCCGTCCTTCACCGCGACCTTGGTGGTGGCGGCGCTGACGTTGGCCTTCATCAGCAACCGGCCGCGAATCTTGAAGGCGATCCACGCGTCGGAATGTTCAGGATAGGGGGCCTTGACGACGATTTCGTTTTTAACTGCCGTGACGCTGGGAATGTTCTCGACGGTATCTGCGGCCAGAGACTTGTCCTCCGCGTCTTGTACGGTGCCGGTGCGAGTCACCACGCCATCCTTGGCCTTCACCTTCACTTTATCTTCGAGGACCGTGCGGTAGTTGTAGGACTCCTTGGCCGTGTCTGTCTTCGATTTTTCTATCCGTTGCAGATGAAGCGAATGCCTGAAGGGGGCTGAGCGCGAAGAGAGAGAGGATGAGTTTGTTTTTGTTTTTCATTGGGTTGCCCGCCCACGTTGCGCAGATAACGCGCTTATGGGCATAGGGTTGCCGCCCGATTAAGACCAATCATGAGCCCCGTTTATTGCAGTAGCTCCACCCTATACGGGTTGCTCACCGTGCGGGTCTCAGCAACGAGGGCCGGAACTCAGGCTTAAAGCCCCAGCAGCGAGCCGTTGCGTTTGAGCCAGTGCTCGGCCTCGCGCCAGCCTGGGCAGACCTCTTCAACGCGCGCCCAGAACCGTTCGGAGTGGTTCATCTCCTTCAGGTGCATCAGTTCATGGTAAATGATGTAATCACGCACCAGATCGGGCGTCTGGATCAGGCGCCAGTTGAGCGATATGCCGCCGTCGCTGGTGCAGGAGCCCCAGCGGGTGCGTTGGTTGCGCACCGACACCGCGCTCACCGCCATACCGGTCACGGCGGCCAGTTCCCAGGTGCGCCCGGACAACTCGGCTTTGGCCATGCGCAAGAAGTGGGCCTCTAGGGTCGGGCGCAGATCGCCTTCCAGTTTGAGGACGCGGAATACGTCGGCGGCCAGGCAGACCTGGGGGCGTTCGCCGTCGACGGCTTTGCGCACCTCGGTGAGTTCGCCGCGCCAGAGCACATGGGTGCCGAGCGTCCAGACGGTGGCACTGCGCGGTTTGCTTTTTTGGCGTTCGCGGGCGCGCTCGAGCCAGTCTTGCTGCTGCTCGACGAAGGCGCGGGCTTCGCGCTCGTTGCCACGTAGGGGGATAATGGCGACGGCGGTGCCGTCCTTTTTGAGGGTGAGCCGGTAGCGGGTGGCCTTGGCGCTGCGCTCGAAAATCAGGTTGGGGCGCGCAGGTAACGCCTCGACGCCTGGTGCAGCGGGCGCGTCTGCAAAAAAATCGAATAAACTGGATGGCTCGGTTGCGCTCACGGGATAGCGCTGAGTAAACGCATCGCGATGCGCGGAGCCAGAGTGATGTTTCTTCGTGTCGATTATTGACTGATTTTAAGCTGGTCCGGACACAGGCGGCGGGGAGCGGATTCAGTCAGGTTGCCGCAGGGGTTGGTGAGTAATCCATTGAGGAAGGGATTACATTGCCTGCTAGTAAATAATAGGTGCAGGGCCGTCTCGCCCCAAACGTGTAGTGTGCCCGCAGTGAGGCGCAAACGGTGCCAAAAAAGGAGTACGTTCAGTGGCGATTGATTTTGTGGCCAATGGACTTGGGGGTACCCATCAAAAACGCCGAGGTGCCTGGGGAGGTGAGCTGACTGCTAGGTGCCCTTAGGCATGCGCCAGATCCCGTATTTCAAAGCAGGCGTTCGAGTTTATTGAAAGTGGCGCGCCTAGACTCGTTTCCCGACGGGGGCGAGAGCGGGGTACAGGGTCCTCTGGGAGTTCCGTGTGACACGAGGAGTAGCTGCCCGACGCGCCTATACTTAATTGGGAAGTGACTCCGGGGGAGATACTAGGCCCAAAAAAGCCCCAGAAACTTTTGTAAGTCTCTGGGGCCAAAGTGGCTGCCCGGGTAGGGGTCGAACCTACGACCAAGTGATTAACAGTCACCTGCTCTGCCACTGAGCTACCAGGCAAGATTCTCGTTAGAGGAGTGGTGAAAAACAATTTTAATGGTCGGGTTGTCAATGCTCGTTTTGATTATGGAGGCAGATTTTTAAAGTTTTGTTTGCCTTCAACAGGGGCTTTGGGTGTCTTGGGGCTCTTTTCTAATACGCCTGCCTTCAATTCCGGAGGAACAGGGGGAACGAAGCTATGAGCAAACAACAACTGATCCTCAACGTCACGAGCCGCCCGCAAACCGGTCGCTCCGCCTCGCGCCGCGTGCGCAAGGCCAACCAAATCCCTGCTATCGTCTACGGTAAGCACACCAACCCGGAGGCGCTCTCGGTTGACGCTCCTGAGTTCGTTCGCCTGCTGAAGGCCCTTTCCGGTCGCGCGCTCCTCATCGAGCTCAACCGCAAGGACACCACCGCCAAGGCCCTCACTTTCCTCCAGGAAGTGCAGCGCGATCCGATCACGGACAAGTATCTCCACCTTGACCTTCAAGAGGTTAAGGCCGACGAGAAGCTCGAAATCCGCGTTCCCCTGCTCATCACTGGCGAGTCCTTCGGCGTTCTCAAGCAGAACGGCGTGTTGGAAATCGGTGCCCATGCCCTGCGCGTGCGTTGCTTCCCCAAGGATCTGCCTCCTGTGATCGAGGTTGACGTGACCGAGCTGAAGGTCGGTGAGACCCTCAAGGTCGGCACCCTCAAGCCCATCGCTGGCGTCGAGTTCCTTGATGTCAAGGGCCAGCCGGTCGTCTCGTGCGTCGAGCCCGTGGGTGAGATCGCCTCGGGCGCTCCTGCCGCTGGTGCCGCCCCTGCCGCTGGCGCCAAGCCCGCCGCCGGTGCCGCCGCTCCCGCCGCTGCTGCCGCCCCTGCCGCTGGTGCCAAGCCTGCCGCCGGTGCCAAACCCGCCGCTGGCGCCAAGCCCGCTGCTGCTCCCGCCAAGAAGTAAGTTTCGCCGCCTCGGTCCGCTGCTTAACCGCACTAGACCCGGACGTTTGTTCTTTGAGTTATGTCCATTTCGCTTGTTGCCGGTCTGGGCAACCCAGGTCGCGATTACGACAACACCCGCCACAACGTGGGTTTTGTCGTCGTCGAGGCGCTCGCTCGTCAGCTCGGCCTTGCTTGGCAAAAGCAGCGGTCGTTCGAGGCCGAGGTCGCACGCTGGGATCCGGAACCGGGCCGCACGGTCCTCTTCGCCAAGCCGCTTACGTTCATGAACGAGAGCGGCCGGGCGGTGCAGGCCATGACCGGGTTTTACAAAATCCCCGGCACTGCGGTCACCGCCGTTTATGATGACCTCACGATCAACCTCGGTCTCGTGAAAGTCAGCGTCAGCGGCAGCGCCGGCGGTCACAATGGTGTGGCCAGTCTGCTCGATCGACTCGGCAACGGCTTTGTCCGCTACCGTATCGGCATCGGGCCCAAAGACCCTCCGCAGATGGACCTCAAGGACTTTGTCCTCGGCAAATTCACTCCTTCCCAACAACTCCTCCTCGATCAAAATTTAGAACGTTATGTGTCCGGCCTCCGCTTCGTCTTAGACCACGGGGCCGACCGGGCCATGAATCAACTCAACCGTAGAGACTCACAATGAGCACCACCACCAAACGCAACTACCGCGCCACCTTCATCCTCGATAACCGCGGCAAGGAAGACTCCGTTGATCAAATCATCGACGGCGTGAAAAAAGACATCCTCGCCGTTGACGGCGTCGTCGGGGCTGTCGAAGCCCTCGGCCGCCGCGATTTCGCGCGCGTCACCGATCGCAACCTGCCCGGCGCCACCTACATCCAGGTCGCCTTCTCGGCTCCTGCCACCGGCCCGGCCGCCCTCAAAGAGCGCCTTCGCCTCAACAGCACCGTTTACCGCACCTTCCTCCAGACCGCCTGAGTCCGGGCGAACGCAACGCTCCCATGGCTTCCCTTAACAAAGTAATGCTCATCGGCAACCTGACGCGTGACCCGGAACTCCGGGTCACTCCCAAGGGCACGGCCATCTGCCAGTTCGGCCTCGCGGTCAACCGGCAGTTCAAGGACGAGTCCGGGGCAACCCGCGATGAGACAACCTTTGTTGATATCGAGGCTTGGGGTAAACAGGGCGAAACCGTCGCCAAATTCTGCACCAAGGGTAAACCGTTGTTCGTCGAAGGCCGTCTCAAGCTCGACACTTGGGATGACAAGACGACCGGCCAGAAGCGCAGCAAGATGAAGATTGTCCTAGAGAACTTCCAGTTCCTAGGCGGTCGTGAGGCTGGCGAAGGTGGCGGCGCTTCGCGCTCTGCTGCCCCGTCGGGTGGGGATGAGGGCATCGATCAAACGATCGATCGCCACACGCCCCCGCCTCGGGTTAATACCAAGCCCACCCCGCCTCCCCAGGACAACATCGACGAAGACGTCCCGTTCTAAAAGCGCACCGCGTTCGAACCTCTCAAAACAATTCTTAAACACATATACCATCATGGCTCATAACGAAGTTTTGCTCCTCAAGCCCGTTGACGGTCTGGGCGCCGAAGGCGACCAGGTCAAAGTCCGCGCCGGCTACGCCCGTAACTACCTCCTCCCGCAGAAGTTTGCCGTCGCTCTCACGCAGGCCAACCGCAAGCGCGTCGAGGCCCTCAAGAAGCGCCGTTCCGAGCGCGAAGTCTCCGAGTTGTCCGGTGCCCAGGCGCTGGCCGACAAGATCTCCAAGGTCGCTCTCGCGTTCGCCGTCAAGACCGGTGAAGGCGGCAAGCTGTTCGGCGCGATCACCTCGGCCGACATCCACCAGAAGCTGGTCGAGTCCGGCATCGAGATCGAAAAGAAGAAGATCCACCTTCACACCCCGGTGAAGGCCCTCGGCAAGCACGAGGTGAAGATCAAGCTCCACGCCGACGTGTCGGTTGAGGTTTCCTTCGACGTCGTCTCCGAGAACCCGATCGTCGAGGCCGTCGTTGAGGCGCCCAAGGCGAACAAGGAAGAGTATCCTGAGCACGCCGCTCTGGAGAAGCAGGCCGCCCGCCGCGCCGAGAAGGCCAAGCGCAGCGACCGCAAGAAGTAAGGAACCCGCGCCGATTTCGGCGCGCTCCGCTTCAACAAAGCCGCCGTCCCCTCGTGGGACGGCGGCTTTGTTGTGGGCGAACCCCGCACAGCCCGGTGGAAATTTTTCCGTAACACACCATTGCTTCTCGCCGGGCAACCCATTGCCTCGTTGCTCCGCTTCATGGCAGACGACTTCAAAAAATTCCCCCGCCGCTCCCGCGGTGACTCCGCCGAACCGCGCGATGTGGCCTCGGTGATCGGGCGTACGCCGCCGCACAGCCTGGAGGCCGAGGAGTATTTGCTGTCCTGCTGCTTCCTCGACGGCTCCGACATCGTGGCCCGCTGCTTGGAGGGCAAGCTCAGTGCCGCCGCCTTCTATGCCCCGGCCAACCGCGTCATTTTCGAGAAACTGGTAGACCTCTACAATCGGGGCGTGCCGATCGATCTGCAGATCCTGGCCGAGGAGCTCAAGACCAGCCGTCAGCTCGATGAAATCGGCGGCTACGCGTACCTGACGCAGGTCAGTAGCCGAATTCCGACTACGGCGCAGTCGAATTACTTTATTGAAAAGGTTCGCGAGCTGCACCTGCTGCGCGAACTCATCAAGGTGGCCACCGGTGCCGTCGAGGGCTGTTATGCCTACGAGGGTGGGCTGGAGGAGTTCGTGGACAAGGTGGAGCAGGATCTTTTCAAGGTGACCCAGGACCGCGTCTCCGACGGAGCGGTGCAGATGAAGGGCCCAACGACCGAGGCCATGGCCGTCATCACCAAGATGATGATGAAGAAGGGCGAGCTCACCGGAGTGTCGTCGGGCTTCAAGGACCTCGACGCCTTCACCTACGGTTTCCAGCGGCAGGAAATGATCATCTTGGCTGCCCGCCCTTCGATGGGAAAAACCTCGCTGGCGCTCAATTTCGCCGAGGCAGCCGCCCTGCCGCGCCGTGGCGAGGGCGTGCCGATTTTGATCTTCTCGTTGGAAATGGGCGCCGCGCAGCTCGCGCTGCGTATGTTGTGCGCGCGGGCCAAGGTGAACATGAAACTTTTGCGTGACGGCCTGCTGTCCAAAAACGGCGAGGAGCAGAAGCGCTTGGTTGAAACAGCCGATGAATTTTCAAAGGCCCCCATCTTCATCGACGACTCCAGCCACCTTTCGATCATGGAGCTGCGCGCCAAGGCTCGCCGGCTCCAGTCGCGCAACAAGCTCGGCCTGATCATCGTCGATTACTTGCAGTTGCTTGCCCCGACCGACTCGAAATCCCCTCGTGAACAACAGGTCGCCGAGATGTCGCGCGGCCTGAAGGCGCTGGCCAAGGAACTCGACGTGCCCGTGCTCGTCTTGTCGCAGTTGAACCGTTCGGCGGAAAAAGAAAACCGCACGCCCAAGCTTTCCGACCTGCGTGAATCCGGCTCGATCGAGCAGGACGCCGACGTGGTGCTGATGCTGGCCCGGCCCAAAGATGCCGATGAAAAATTTCAGGTCGCTGCCGACTCGGCCGAGTTAATCGTTGCCAAGCAACGAAACGGCCCAGTAGGAGATATAAAACTTACGTTCCTTCGGGATATTACACGCTTTGAAAACTACACCCAGTAACCCCGTTTTCGGGGTCTTTCGTCTCGTTTTGGCTATCGGCTGGCTCGTTGTGGCCGGCTCAATCGGTTATGCCCAGCCCGCTGCGGCACCGACATTTAAGGTCGGTACGGTGAGCACGAAGTTCATCGGCCAGGCCAACGTTAATGAGCAGCTCATCCGCGCCAACATGCAGATGCGCGACGGCGTGGTGCTCGACGAAACCCAAATCGACCAGGACATCCGCTCGCTCTACAAGACCGGGCTGTTCGAGTTCATCGAGGTCAAGCGCGACATCCTGCCTGACCGCATCGTCAACTTGGTCTTCGAACTGACCCCCAAGTTCCGCGTCCTCAGCGTGCGTTACGAGGGCAACGTGAAGATCAAGAGCCGCCGTCTCGACAAAGAGATCAAGACCAAGCCCAACACCCCGCTCGACGAGCGCCAGGTGAAGGAAGACGTGACCAAGGTCCGCGAGTATTACCAGAAGTCGGGTTACAATCAGGTTCAGATCTCCTACGCGATCGAGCGCAACCGCACCACCGGCTTCGGAACGGTCACCTTCAAGATCGTCGAGGGCTCCAAAGTGAAGATCTCCAAGGTTAACTTTGTGGGTAATGACCACGTCAAGGTCGGCAAGTTGCGCAAGGCTATCGAGACTAAGAAGTGGAATATCTTCTCTTGGCTGACCGGTTCGGGCCGTCTAAAGGACGACCAATTGCAGGATGACTTGGACAAGCTGCGCGACTATTACCGCGAGCTCGGCTACCTCGACGTCGAGGTGCCCGCAGACAAGATCGATTACCGTTACCCCAAGTCCAGCAAGTTGGTCTTGACCATCCGTATCATTGAGGGCCGCCAGTACAAAGTGGGCGCCATCACGATCAGCGGAAACACCATTATTCCGACCGACAAACTGCAGGCCGTCCTCAAGCAGAACACCGGCAGCGTGTTCGCCCCGTCCAAGATCGACAAGGACGTGACTGCGCTAGAGGACGCCTACGGCAAGGATGGCTACATCGAGAGCCGCGCGCAGTTGGTGCGTAAGCCCAACCTGACTACGGGTGCGATCGACATCGAGTACCGCATCAAGGAAAGCGACAAGTTCTACGTCGAGTCCGTCCGCATCGAGGGCAACACGAAGACCAAGAGCATCGTGATCATCCGCGAGTTGGCCCTCGGGCCGGGCGAGGTCTTTGACTCCGTGCGCATGAAGAACTCCAAGCTGATTCTGGATAACACCCGCTTCTTCGAGGATGTCACCACCACCCCAGAAACCACCAGCATCCCCGGCCGCAAGAACCTCAAGATCGCCGTCAAGGAAGGCCGCACCGGCAACCTGACCTTCGGCGCCGGTTTCAGCACGCTGGAGAGGGCCGTGGTTTTTGCCGAAGTCAGCCAGTCGAATTTCGATCTATTTAACCGCCGCTCGATGTTCCAGGGCGACGGCCAAAAGTTCCGCCTCCGTCTCCAGCTCGGCTCGCGGACCAGCGAGGCGCGTTTGTCCTTCGAGGAGCCCTGGCTGTTCGAGCGCCGTTTGGCCCTCGGCTTTGAGCTGTTCCGCTCCTCCTCCGACTACAACAGCTCGGTTTACAGTGAAGTTCGCACCGGCGCCGAGGTCTACCTGCGCAAGCGCCTCTTCGAGTTGGTCGAAGGTCGCCTGTCCTACGGTTACCAGATCGTAGATATCAAAGACGTGGAAGCGGGCTACACCTCCGTTTATCCCGAGGAGAGCCAAGCCCTCTCCACGGTGGGTTTCCAGCTGCTGCGCGATACCCGCGACAAGCTGATCAACACCACCCGCGGCAATCGCATGGAACTGATCTCGGCGGTCACCTCGAGCGCCTTGGGCGGCGATGTGGATTACTACAAACTGGAGGCCAAGGGCTCGCAGTTCTTCTACCTGTCTGAGACACAGAACCAGGTGCTCGCGGTTCTTGGTCGTGGTGGCGTGGAGGACGCGTTTGGGGAGACTCGCCGAGTACCTTTCTACGATCGCTTCTATCTGGGCGGCCCTTACACCCTTCGCGGCTTCAAGTATCGTGACGTCGGCCCGAAGCAGAGCGCAGGTCCCGGCGACACCGATCAGGTTCCCGTCGGTGGTAACACCTATGGGTTCACCAGTTTCGAGTACTCGGCCGACATCGTCGAACCCCTGCGTTTCGCCCTCTTCTACGATGCGGGTTTTGTAAATAAAGGATCTTACGATTTCGACCCCACCGGCTACAGCGACAACTTCGGCTTCGGCCTGCGCCTGCTCATCATGGGCGCTCCGCTGAGCTTGGACTACGGCATCCCGATTACCTCGGACGAGACCACCGGCAAGGGCGGACAATTCAACTTCTCTTTTGGAACACGCTTCTAATTTAACACTCTCACTCAATCATCCCTTCTATGAAAACCTCCATCAAGTCACTCCTCGCCGTGCTTTGCGCCGGCTTCATCGCCGTCGCCGCCCAAGCGCAGCCTGCCCCAAAGGTCTTGGTCATTGATTTGGCCAAGATTTACGACGGTCACTACAAAACCGAAGAGCAGAACGCCAAGCTCAAGAGCGACCAGCAAAAGGCTGAGGACGACCTCCAGAAGCTCAACACCGAGGGCAACGTCCTGGTGAAGGCCTTCAATGACCTCAAGGAGCAGCTCAACAACCCAGCGCTTTCCGCTGACGGCAAGGTCAAGGCACAGAAAGACCTCGAGGCAAAGGGCCAGGAAATCCAGAGCAAGCAGAACGAGGTGAATTCGTTCCGCGCCAATGTTCAGCGCTCGCTCCAACAGCGCATCAATAACTTCAAGCAGTTCCTGCTCGAAGAAATCAACAAGACCGCCATCGAAATCGCCAAAAAGAAGGGCGCCACACTCCTGTTCGACAAGTCCGGCCCGTCCCTGATCGGCGTTCCCTCATTGGTCTATTTCGACGCCGCCTACGACATCACTGATGAGGTCGCCAAGGAAGTGAACAAGGACCGTCCTGCCGGTTCTGTCGCCGCTCCTGCTGCACCTGCAGCAGCTGCCGCCCCGGCCGCCGCCAAGACCGATGCTCCTTCGGTGTCTTTCCCTAGCGCCAAGAAGTAACCTGAGGCGGCTCCGCCCGCTCGCTCTTAAACCCCGCTCTTACCGAGCGGGGTTTTTTGTGCGCGCGGCTCGGTCGGCTTGCATTGGTCCGCACGGTTGCCCACGGTCGTTGCGGTATGCAGCTCGCTTTTAGCGCCGCCGAAATCGCGGCCATCATCCAGCCCCTTTCCAGCAAAGGCAGTACCTCCGCCACGGTGCGAGGGATAGCGTCCTTGGGTTCAGCCCAAGCCGGCGACCTGTCGTTTCTGGGCAATCCCAAGTACAAGACCGAGGTTGCCGTCACCGCCGCCTCGATCGTTTTGCTGCCGCCCGATTATTCC
>JBILJE010000058.1:0-13455 GCA_044377395.1 Rariglobus sp.
AGCAAATCACCGAGGAGATCGACAGCCGCCTCGAAGTCGCCGGCATGACCGGACGCGGCACGCCCACCCAAAGCGCCCTCGACAGTTTTGTCGGCTGGGCCAACGCAACCTTCCCCATCGGCCTGAAGACCGAGGAGCTCGTCGGTGGTAACCTCGAAGCGCTCACCCAACTCGTGGTGGAGCGGGTGAAAAAAGCCTACGCGGTCAAGGAGTCGGTCGAAGTGCCCGAGGCGCTCGGTTCGCTGGAGCGCTATGTGATCATTAACGGAGATGGAAGAGCTGCGCCGCGCAATCGGCCTGCGCAGCTACGGCCAGAGCGACCCGCTGGTCGCCTACAAGGGCGAGGCGTTTAAGTATTTCGAGGAGATGATGACGCACATCCGGCTGCAGATCTGCACCGGGCTGTTCCGCAACGCCTCGAACATCGACGCGTTTGAAAACATGTTGGCACTGCTCAGCCGCAGTGCCCATGCACAGGGCCCCGCCGATGCGCCGCAAATCAGCGCAACGGCCGGTGGGGTTGGAGGCCAAGCCAACGCAGCACCCGTGGCCAAAGAGATTGAACTACCCAAGGTGACGATCCGTCGCGAGACGCCCAAAGCCGGTCGCAACGACCCGTGTCCGTGCGGCAGCGGCAAGAAGTTCAAGAACTGCCACGGCCAGTAAGCGCAGGGATCATCCGGCTGCGGCAGCGAGGCCTGAATTGGGTCGGATGCGTTCGCGAGGGTGGAAACGCCCCGCGAACGCATCCACCCCAACAGACGTGAGGTGCACGCCCGTGCAAAGTCATGATTAGCTAAAAATCCCCTTGGCGGTCCCGCCTCATTGCGTGAACGTCGACACCATCTTTTCATGTCTCCTTCGCTTCCTGCACTCCTCCCGATCCAGCCCTTCAGCCGCCCTGTGCGCGGCGAGGTCACCCTGCCCGGATCGAAAAGCCTGACCAACCGCGCCCTCCTGCTGGCGGCCCTGTGCCCGCGGCCTGTTAACCTCACGGGCGCACTGTTCAGCGAAGACACCCACCTGATGATCGAGGCGCTGCGGGCCCTTGGCATCACCGTCAACCCTTCAGCCAACCTCGATGCGATCGAGGTCTCCGGCCAGGCCAACGCCTTTCAAAACCCCGCACCGGTGAACCTATTCGTGGGTCTGGCCGGCACCGCGGCGCGTTTCCTCACCGCACTGTGCGCCGCCGCCCCGCGTGGTGTTTACCGCATCGATGGCATCCCGCAGATGCGCAAACGCCCGATGAAGGGCCTCATCGACGCCCTGCGCGCCCTCGGTGCCGACCTGCGCTGCACAGGAGTGGAAGGATTTTTCCCAATCGAAATTCACGCCCACGGCCTGCGCGGGGGCGAGGTTGCCATCGATGCGAGCGAAAGCAGCCAGATGCTCTCCGGCCTGTTAATGGTGGCCCCGCTGGCGAAAGCTCCCGTGACCATCCGCCTGGCCACCCACGTCCGCGAACCCTTCGTGCAGATGACCAAGTGCATGATCGAGCAATTCGGCGGCGCGGCCGCATTTGTCGCAAACGACCAGGCATGGAAAGTCACCACGCAGCCTTACAGCTATTCCGGTGATTACGCCATCGAGCCCGACGCCACCGCTGCCAGCTACTACGCCGCGCTGCCCCTCGTCACCGGAGGCGCACTCACGTTGCTCAACCTCCACCCCGGCCTGCAGGGCGACACCCGCTTTGTCGATGTGCTCCAGCGCGTCGGCCTGACCGCGACCAAAACCCCGCGCGGTCTCGACGTTGCCTTCACAGCCGGTGCACCCCGCGTGGGCGTTGACGAGGATTTCAACGAGTTCTCCGACACCTTCCTCACGCTTGCGGCCATCGCCCCGCTGCTCGCCGGGCCGACCCGCATCACCGGCATCGCCCACTCGCGTAAACAGGAAACCGACCGCGTTGCCGGCATGGTGCGCGAATTGCAAAAACTCGGGCAGGACGTCGATGAACACGCCGATGGCGACGGCCTGACGATCACGCCCCGCCCGCTGCGCACCGGCGTCGAAATCGAGACCTACGGCGACCACCGTTTCGCAATGAGTTTTGGCATCCTCGGCTGCCACGATCTGCACGGCGACGGCCGGAGCTGGATCACGATTAAAGACCCAGCCTGCTGCGTGAAAACCTTCCCGCATTTCTTCGCCCTGCTTGAGTCGCTGCGCCCCCAACCCCTCGTCGCCTGATGTCTAACTTTATCATCGTTGCCATTGATGGCGGTGCGGCTTCCGGCAAGTCCTCCACCTCGCGCGCCCTCAGCGAGCGGTTCAACTTCCTGCACGTTGACACCGGATCCTATTACCGCGCCATCACTGCCGAACTGCTGCGCCAAGGCCTTCGTATCGACCAAGTAGACGAGGTCAAAGCGCTCCTGCCTTCGCTGCATCTAGGCACTCAAGTCGACGGCCGCGCCGCCCGCATGGAACTCGGTGGCCGCGTCGTGCCCGAGGCGGAGATTCGCGGCCCAGAGGTGACTGCGGCGGTCTCGCATTTCGCGGCTATTCCCGAAGTGCGTGCCGCGCTCCTCGCCTATCAGCGCAACCAGGCGGAGGTTGCCCGTGCCCACGGGTTTCGCGGCATGGTTATGGAAGGGCGCGACATCGGCTCGGTGATTTTCCCGAATGCGGACCTGCGCTTTTTTCTGCACGCCGACGTCGAAGCACGCGCTCGCCGCCGAGAGCTCGAAGGCCGGGCCGATGCCGTAGCCGAGCGCGACCACCTCGACGCCACCCGCAAGGCCGCGCCCCTCGTGCTTGCCTCGGGTGCGATCGACATCGACAGCACCTACCTCAACCTCGCCCAGGTCGTGGATAAACTCGCCGAACTGATCGCGGCCAAACTCGGTTAATTCACGCCATGCAACGCCGACACAGTCAGGGGGAAATGGATCCGCTCTACGGGATCTGCCACTACATCATCACCATTATCTATGATGCGGCTTTCCGGGGTGAAGTCGCCGGCCTGGAAAACGTACCAAAAGAAGGGGCCTTTCTGGTGGCGGCCAATCACGCCAGCCACCTCGATCCGCCGATGATTGGCTGCCACATCCCTCGGCAGATGGCTTTTTTCGCCCGCAAAACCCTGTGGAACGGCAAATTTGCCACGTGGTGGATGGACGGCATCGGCTCGATCCCGGTGGACCGCGACGGTGCTTCGGACGTGAAGGCGATCAAGAATGTCCTGCGCACGCTACAAGCGGGCAAAGCGATCACCCTTTTCCCTGAAGGCACGCGCTCGCCGGACGGCAATCTCCAACCCGCCAAATCCGGCGTGGGAATGATTGCCTGTCGTACGCAAGTGGCGGTGGTGCCGGCGCGACTGTTCAACTCGCATATCGCCTTCGGGCGAGGCGGCGGCTTGCGGCTCGGCACCCGGGTTTCGATTGTTTACGGCAAGCCCCTGCAACCGGCCGACTACGACGACCCCAAAGCCGGAAAAGAGCGCTATCAAGTTGCCTCGGAAAAAATCATGGTCTCCATCGCCGCCCTGAAAGAGCCGCAGGCTGTGATCGTTTGAGGCTCGGCTCTTACCTATTAGCCCCTGAGCAACCAGCACAGGCTCATGTTCAAGATGAGCTTAATAGCCTACTTCCTCGGGTAGCGCATACCTTTGGGGAAACACCTTGAGCTCACGCTCAAGGTTGTTGGCCAACGTCTGCGCCCCGACCTCGTGCTCACGCACGAAGCCACGCTCCGAATGCTCACTCACGACTACCTGACCTCGTGGCCTTGAGCGTGAGCTCAAGGATGCCGTGAACCTCAACTTAAACGCTAATCAATATAACTCCATGGGTTGGTTGTTGCTGGAGAACGGGGCGTTGCCTGGCGGGAAAATCCCTGCGTTTTCCCTATCGCCAAGGCGCCCCGGGGCCTGTTCAGCTAGGCGCAATTTTTTAACGACTATGTTGATCCTCCGCGGCTCCTCTGCCCTCTCCGAATTTCGCCTGCAAAAACTGCTCAACGACTTCGTCGCCGCTGGCCTGCCCGTTCGCGCCGTCGCCGCTGATTTTGTCCACGTCGCCGAGCTCACCACCGAGCTGAACGCCGCCGAGAGCAGCGTGCTCGAAAAACTCCTCACCTACGGCCCGCGCCGCGCCTCCGCCGCCACAGTAACCGGCTTGGTCCAGGTCACCGCCCCGCGTCCTGGCACCTTGTCCCCGTGGTCTTCCAAGGCCACCGACATCGCCCACATCTGCGGTCTGGCTGCCGTCAAACGCATCGAGCGTGTCATCGCCTACACCATCGACCTCGGTGGCGTTACCCTCAACGAACAGGAGGCCGCCCTCCTGCGCAGCAAGCTGCATGACCGCATGACCCAGGTGGTGTTCAACGACCTCGCCGCCTGCAGCGCTCTCTTCAGCCACGAAACACCACGCCCGCTCACCAGCGTGCCCGTTCTCGCCGAAGGCCGCGCCGCCCTCATCGCCGCTAATACCGCCCTCGGCCTCGCCCTGGCAGACGACGAAATCGACTACCTCGTCAAGGCCTTCACCGGCCTCAAGCGCGACCCCAATGACATCGAGTTGATGATGTTCGCCCAGGCCAACTCCGAGCACTGCCGCCACAAGATTTTCAACGCCACCTGGGACATCGACGGACAGGCGCAGGAGAAGTCGCTGTTCCAGATGATCAAGAACACCTACAACCTGCACAGCGAGGGCATCCTCTCCGCCTACAGTGACAACGCCGCCGTGATCACCGGCACCACCGGCGGCCGCTTCTACGTCAACCCCACCACCGGCGAATACTCCGCCCACCAGGAGCCGATCCACATCCTGTGTAAGGTCGAGACGCACAACCACCCGACGGCCATTTCACCATTTGCGGGTGCAGCCACCGGCTCCGGCGGCGAAATCCGCGACGAAGGTGCCACCGGGCGCGGCTCCAAGCCCAAGGCCGGCCTGTGCGGCTTCACCGTCTCCAATCTTAAACTACCCGGAGCGATCCAGCCTTGGGAAAAAGACCACGGCAAACCCGGCCGCATCGTTTCCGCCCTCGATATCCTGATCGAAGGCCCGCTGGGCGCCGCCGCGTTTAACAACGAGTTCGGCCGCCCCAACATCAACGGCTACTTCCGCACCTTCGAGGCCGAAGTCCCCGCGCCCTCATCGACCAAAGAACAGCCCGCCACCGAACTGCGCGGCTACCACAAGCCCATCATGCTCGCCGGCGGTCTGGGTAACATCCAGGAGGGCCACATCAAGAAGGGCGCCATTAATCCCGGCGACCACCTCATCGTGCTCGGTGGGCCGTGCATGCTCATCGGTCTGGGTGGCGGCGCGGCCAGCTCCATGGCCAGCGGTTCCGGCAACGAGAACCTCGAGTTCGCCTCCGTCCAACGCGAAAACGCCGAGATGGAACGCCGTTGCCAAGAGGTCATCGACCGCTGCTGGGCATTGGGTGACGCGAACCCGATTTCCTTCATCCATGACGTGGGTGCGGGCGGCGTATCGAACGCCCTGCCCGAGCTGGTCAACGACGGCGGGCGAGGCGGCAAGTTCGAGTTGCGCAAGCTGCCCAACGACGAGCCCGGCATGTCGCCAATGGAGATCTGGTGCAACGAATCACAGGAGCGCTACGTGCTCGCCGTGCCCGCCGAGCGCCTCGCTGTTTTCCAAGCGCTCTGCGAGCGCGAGCGCTGCCCGTTTGCCCTCGTCGGCCAGGCCACCGAGGAGAAAAAACTCGTCCTCACCGACTCCCATTTCAACAACACGCCGATCGATCTGCCCCTCGATGTGCTCTTGGGCAAACCGCCGCGTATGCACCGCGTCGCCACCACCCTGCCCCGCCCGCAGCATTCGCTTCAATTGGGTGAACTCACCCTGGCCGAGGCCGCCCGCCGAGTGCTCGCCCACCCCACCGTCGCCGACAAGACCTTCCTGATCTCCATCGGCGACCGCTCGATCACCGGCCTGATCCACCGCGACCAGATGGTCGGCCCGTGGCAGGTTCCCGTGGCGGATTGCGCGGTCACCGCAGCAGCCTTCGACGTTTACACCGGCGAGGCCATGTCGATGGGTGAACGCACGCCCGTTGCCGTTAACAACGCGGCCGCCTCCGCCCGCCTCGCCGTCGGTGAAGCCCTGACCAACCTCGCCGCCGCCCAGGTCGGCGACCTCGGCAAGGTTAACCTCTCGGCCAACTGGATGGCCGCCCCCGCCCTCCCCGGCGACGGCGCCGACCTCTACGCCGCGGTCAAAGCCGTCGGCATGGAGCTGTGCCCCGCCCTCGGCATCACCATCCCGGTCGGCAAGGACTCGATGAGCATGAGCACCGTCTGGAAAGACGCCGCCACCGGCGACACCAAGCGCGTGACCGCTCCCACCTCGTTGATCATCTCGGCGTTCGCCGCCGTGACCGACATCCGCCTCTCGCTCACCCCGCAGCTCATCACCGACGCAGGCCCGACCGAGCTGCTCCTGATCGACCTCGGCCGCGGCCAGAACCGCCTCGGCGGCTCGATCCTCGCCCAGGTGGTTTCGCAGATGGGCGAAGCCACGCCCGACGTGGACAATCCCCACCACCTTAAAAACTTCTGGAACGCGATTCAGCAGCTCGGCCGCGAGCAAAAGCTGCTCGCCTACCACGACCGCAGCGATGGCGGGTTGTTCACCACCCTCGTCGAGATGGCCTTCGCCGGCCACACCGGCATCGACCTGGAAATCCCCGCCAGCCATAGCGCGTTTTCCGCCCTTTTCAGCGAAGAGCTCGGCGCGGTCATCCAGGTGCGCGCCGACGACCTCGACTACGTTTCCGGGGTGCTGCGCACCTGCGGGCTCAAGACCTGTATCAGCCGCCTGGGCACGCTCAACCCGCACCACGCCCTGCGCATCAAGCGCGGCGGCCAGGAGATTTATAACGAGAACCTGTCCAAGCTGCGCGACATCTGGAGCGACGTCACCCGCCGCATCGCCGGCCTGCGCGACAACCCCGTTTGCACCGAACAGGAGCACGCGCTGCGCCTCGACCGCAAAAACCCCGGCCTCACCCCGAAGGTCACGTTCGAGCCGGCGGCATTTGAAATCTCAGATCTCAAATTTGAAATCGCGGGCGCAGCCCGCACCCGTCCGCCGATGGCGATTCTACGCGAGCAGGGCGTGAACGGCGAAGTCGAGATGGCCGCCGCCTTCACCCGCGCCGGCTTCAAGGCGATCGACGTCCACATGACCGACATCCTCTCGGGCCGCGTAAGCCTGAAGGATTTCCGCGGCCTGGTGGCCTGCGGCGGCTTCAGCTACGGCGACGTACTCGGCGCCGGCGAAGGCTGGGCCAAGAGCGCGCTGTTCAACCCCCGCGCCCGCGACGAGTTCTCGGCCTTCTTCGCCCGCGAGGACGCCTTCGCGCTCGGCGTGTGCAACGGCTGCCAGATGATGAGCAACCTCCACAGCATCATCCCCGGTGCCGAGGGCTGGCCGCGCTTTGTGCAAAACCAGTCCGAGCGCTTTGAGGCCCGCGTGGCATCCGTACGCATCGAGAAGAGCCCGAGCATCCTTTTCGCCGGTATGGAAGGCAGTGTATTGCCCATCGCTATTGCCCATGGCGAAGGCTTCGCCGAGTTCACCAGCACGGCTGCTGCGGATGCGTTTAGCACCGGCGGACGGGTGGCGGCCCGCTACGTGGACAACCTCCACCAAGTCACGCAGCACTACCCGCTCAACCCCAACGGCTCGCCCCACGGCATGACCGCGCTGACCACCACCTCTGGCCGGGTGACGATCATGATGCCGCACCCCGAGCGGGTCTTCCGCAGCGTGCAGCACAGCTGGGCGCCAAAGAGCTGGGGTGAGAACAGCCCGTGGATGCGCTTATTCGAAAACGCCCGCACCTGGGTGGGTTGAGCCATTCGGGCGGTTCTGCCGCCCGACGCAGTGGCCCTGATCCCTACCGCTTATCAACAGTTTGGTGCGGTATTGATCAGCTCAGCCTGGCGATCCAGGCCGACTGCCAGCATTGTTGAGTAAACGCCGCGTTTACCTACAATTAAGCGAGATGCGGCCCCACGCTGCTTACTCCATTTCAGCACGGAAATAACGAGGTTAAGTCACAGCGAATCCACCAGGGTCGCTGCGCTTATATCCAACTCCACCACCGTGATTGAAAGGGATCGGGCGTAGTCATGGGCAAGGATTACAAAAACATCCCGGTGTAACGCCGCAGTAGTCGTGCTTTTTAGGTCGCCCGCAACAGCCAGTTGCAGGCAAGACGATTGCGTGTTGTAGAGCGGTGTAACCGTCTCGGTATGGGGAATGTCGATGTTCACGCCTCTGCTATCGGCACGTTTAACCGTAGTTAAAGGCGAAAACTCGATTGAGCGGTGTTAAACATCTAAAACAAGCGCCTTTGACACCTTCGCTCCAGGCGTGCCCCCCCCCCGATAAGCGAAATGGGGCAACACACACCAGCTATTCGCGGTAAATGAGCTGCGCATGCTTATCCAAGCCGATCGCCAGCAGCGTTTCATACACGCCCCTCGTCCCAACGATAATACGAGCTTCGGCATTACTGGTTCCGGCCCATTTGAGCACGGATAACACGAGGTTTAGGCCCAATGAATCAACAATGCCTGCCGAACTGATATCCAATTCAACGAGAGTGATTTTCAGCAGAAAAACGTACTCGTGCTTAATGATAGTCCCCAGGTCACGGCGCATTTCGGCGATCGTCGTACTTTTAAGGTCTCCCGCCAAAACCAGTTTAAGACAGGTGGTTTCTTTGGTGTAGCTAGGCTTAACGGTCGCGGTTTTTAGCAAGTCGAGGTGCACGAATGAAGTATCGGCACGCTGAGCCAGTTCCTAAATGCCTTCGGAAAAAATCATTAAATGCCGAAGACTAGAGATCCCCAAACCCACACAGGCACAAAAAAACTCAGTAAACCGTACTTGCGGGCTCAATTAACCGCCGAATGAGCCGAATAGATGGAAACACACGACCACACCCAGGCCCTTGATGTAACTCCTGTTCCCCCGGCCGTCCTCCGCCCCCTAGATCGCCCCATGTCCGCCCCTACTCAATTACTCACCTTTAAAACCCAAGGCCGGTGGTACGCGTGCGACCTGCTGTGGGTGCGCGAAATTCTCCGCCAGCCGGCGATTACCCCAGTTGACCGCGCTCCGCTCACCGTGCGCGGACTCATCCACCTGCGCGGTCAAATCCTCACCGCCCTCGACCTCGACCAGCGTCTGGGCCTGCAAGCCCAGGCCAGCCAACCCTCGAGCCGCTGCGTGGTGTTTAAATCCACCGTCGAACTGGCGCGCTTGGCCCAACCGCCCGCCGAGGCCGAAATGGCCGGCACCGATCTGCTGGGCATCATCGTCGACGAGGTTGGCGACATCCTCACGCGCCCCGACACCGTGCTGCCCCCGCCTCCCGAACTCATGTCGGGAATGGATCACACCTGCGTAGCCGGCGTGATTCCGCGCCCCCTCGGCCTGATCACCCTGCTCAACATCGGCGCCCTGCTTTCACTGCCCGCCACCGCGAACTCCTAAAATTTTACCCCCATGCAAGCCACCCTCACCGACACCACCCTGCGCATCACTTTCGAAGGCGATTTGCTTTCAACCAACATCGATGCCCTGCGCACCGAGATCCTCGCGGCCATGGCCCAGTACCCGTCCACCCAAACCATCGTCGCCGACCTCACAAATTCGCGCCTGGTGGACTCCAAGGGCGTTAACCTGCTCATCGCCCTCTACCGCGAAACCCAGAACCGCAAAATCGGCTTCCGCGCCGAAAACCCCACACCCGACGTCCGCCGTCTACTCGGGCTGCTCAAACTCAACGAACGCTTCGGCCTCACCGCCTAAGTTCGCCTGCTCGGTCCCCACCACCCTTAAAACACCGTGAGTAACGAAGAAAACGAGATGCTGGGGCTGTTCGTCCAAGAGGCGAACGAGCACCTGGAAACCCTCGAAAATGACCTGGTCGCCCTCGAAGCTTCGCCGCAAAACGCGGAACTTCTTAATCGCCTGTTCCGCGCCATCCACAGTGTCAAAGGCACCGCCGGCTTTTTCGGCCTCACCCCGATCACCGACTTGGCCCACGTGATGGAGAGCGTCATGGCGCTGCTGCGCGACGGCCGCATGGCCGCCAACCGCGACTTGATTAACTTGTTTCTCACCGGCACCGACAAACTCAAGGCCATGGTCGCCGCGCCCGATCAGGCCGCGAGCACCGACACCTCGGCCGAGCGCACCGCACTGCACGCGCTCCTGCACAGTGAACCACCCGCAAAGCCCGCCGCTCCCGACAAACCGATTTTACCCCTTTATTTAAGCGGCTTCCGCATCGATCCCGAGCTGGTGCGAAACGGCCTCAACCACGGCCAAAACGTCTACGTCGTGCAACTCAACCTGAACGCCGACATCGAGGCCAAAGGCCAATCGCTACTCGACTATTTCCGCGACATTGAAGCCCTCTGAACCCTCATCGACACGGCCACCGAAATGGGCGGCCTGGACGGTGGCCTCGACGGCGGCGGCGGCCTCGGCGAAGAAATCGTAGCCGACGTGATTTGCTCGCTCCTGTTTACCACCGCGATGGAGCCCGACCTGCTGCTATGCGCCTTTAATCTTCCCGAAAACCAACTCACCGCCGTCCCCAGCGACCTCTTAAAAGAGTGGTTAAATACCCAGCCCACGCTCGCCCCCTCCAAGCACGCTCCCGTGCCCGTCGCCAAAACCGCTCCGGCACAATCAGCGCCACCGGTTCACGCCGCGCCCCAACCTTCCGTCCCCGCGCCTTCCGCTCTTCCGGCCACCGTCGCGCCGCACGCCGTCGCCACGACTCCGCCGCACGCACCAGCGCCGACGTCCACCAGCATCACGCCCACGCCGCTTTCGCCTGCCGTGCCTGCCGGTCCCGCACACGGCGCCAAGGCCAAAACCGAGGACACGGTGCGCATCTCCGTGTCACTGCTCGACGGCCTCATGAACCTCGCCGGCGAGATGGTTCTCGGCCGCAACCAACTCCTGCGCATCGCCGCCCCGTCGCGCGAAAACGCCTCGGCCACCAGCGCCTCCTCGATGGATGGCCTCGCGAGCGTTGTTCAAGGTATCAGCGGCGTCACGACGGACCTCCAGCGCACCATCATGCGCGCCCGCCTCCAACCCGTCGGCGGCCTGTTTGGGAAATTTAACCGCATCATCCGCGACCTCGGCCAAAAGTTGGGCAAAGAAATCAAGCTCGAAACCGTCGGCGACGACGTCGGGCTCGACCGCGCGCTGATCGAGGGGCTTTCCGATCCGCTCACCCACCTCATTCGCAACTCAGCCGACCACGGTATCGAGTTACCCGCCGCCCGCGTCGCAGCCGGCAAAACCGCAGCCGGCCACGTGCGCATTTCCGCCGCGCATCTGGCGGGACGCGTGCAGATCGAAGTCCGCGACGACGGCAACGGCCTCAACCCCGAAAAACTCAAAGCCAAGGCGATCGAGAAAGGTGTCATCACGACAGAACAGGCCGCAAAAATGAGCGAGTCCGAGGCGTGGCAACTGATCTTCGCTCCCGGCTTTTCCACCGCCGCCGTAGTGAGCGACGTGTCCGGCCGTGGCGTCGGCATGGACGTTGTTAAAACCAACATCGAAAAACTCGGAGGCCGCGTGGAAATCCACTCGGTGCTCGGCCAGGGCACTGCGATCATCATCCGCCTGCCTTTAACGCTCGCGATTATCCCGGCGCTGATCGTCGGTTGCGACACCCGCCACTTTGCCGTGCCGCAGCTCAACTTGGTCGAGATCGTGCGCCCCGGCCCCGATCGCCCACTGGAGGCGTTTGGTGCCTCGCACATCATCCGCCTGCGCGAGGAACTACTTCCCGTTCTTAACCTCTCTGCGCTGCTCGGCCTGCCCGACCGCTACACGGCGGACAAACCCGGCTACGTACTCGTATTGAAACTCGATAACCGCCGCTTTGGTCTGCAAGTCGAGACCATCGCCGACACCGAGGAAATCGTCGTCAAACCCCTTGGCCGCCACCTGCAAGGCACCTCGCTTTACTCGGGCGCGACGCTCCTCGGCCAAGGTGAAATCGCCCTCATCTTGGACTTGGCCGGCATCGCCAGCGGACGCCTGCCTTCCGACACCGCCGTGCGCCAACTCACGCAGGCGACCGCCGCCGTGGAATCGGAGCGCATTTTGGTATTCAAAGACGGCACGCCGGAGATTTTTGCGCTGCACATCGCCAACATCGGCCGTATCGAAAAAATCGCCACCAGCCGAATCGAGCGCCTGGGCGGCCACGATTACCTGCGCCAGAAAGACGGCCCCACGCTGCGCCTCTTGCGTATCCAGGATCACCTGCCGGTCACCCCGGGTGCGCCGCTGCCCGCCGAGGTGCACATCATCGTCCCGCGACTCGTGCACCACCCGGTCGCGCTCATCACCGAGCACATCATGGACGCGGCCGATCTGGTTGTGGGCTCACTCGACACCGTTTCGCTGAAAGCGCCCGGGGTTTTGGGGACGGCGACGATCAACGACCGCCTCACGATCCTCCTCGATCTGTACGGCATCATGCGAGCCGCCGGCATCGATCACGGAACCAAGCCCCAAGACGGACTTGCCGGGTTACGTGTGCTGGTGGCTGAGGACACCGCGTTTTTCCGTGAGGCGATTAAACGGGGACTCCACGACCTATTCAAAACCCTCGATTTTGTTAACGACGGTGAGGAAGCCTGGCAGCGCCTGCAAAAGGGTTCCTACGACGTCCTCATTACCGACCTTGAAATGCCCCACCTCGACGGCTTCGAGCTGACCACGCGCATCCGCGCCGACGCCCGTCTCAAGAACCTCCCCGTAATCTCGGTATCGGCGCGCGATACGGACGATTTCCACGAACGGGCGCGGGTGGCGGGCATCAACCGCTACGAAACCAAACTCGACCGCGAACGCCTCTGCCTGGCGATCACCGACGTGCTCCATCCTCACTGAGCCCCCCTGAGCTACGAGCCCTCCGAACAACGTCCAACATTCAACATTGAACATCCAACGTCCAACCGATCCACGACAGCCCCGAACAACTTCCAACCCGCTGATCCCTTTGAACGTTGGAGGTCGAATGTTGGATGTTGAACGTTCTCCGAAAACTCCGCCACTCCGCCATTCCGCCCTCTGAACAACGTCCAACATTCAACATTGAACATCCAACGTCCAAGCGACCGACCCGAACCAGCTGAGCCCCCTTTTTATCCCCATGAAACTAAGCCTTAAACTGCCTCTACTCACAGCCGTGACGATTGTCACCACCACCACCATCGCCCTGGCGACCGCGTGGGTCATCGGTCACCGCAACAGCTTGGCCGAAACCAAGCATGCCATGAGCAGCATTGTGCAAAACGCCGAAAACACCCGTGAATCGATGGCGCGTTTGCATAAGGAAGGAGCCTTCAACATGGAAGCGCTCCAGGCGGAGTTAAAAAAGGTGGGTGTCGAAAAATACCAAGAAACC
>JBILJE010000292.1:0-3976 GCA_044377395.1 Rariglobus sp.
AGATACTCTCTACAAGCATCTTCGTTACTAAATCGACGTTCCAGTTCCAACATGGTCTGTGGGTAGTCTTCGGCCATGGGCATCACCACTACAGGTTGTGGTTGGTGGAGTCACGTAAATACCCATAAAACCATTTAGCTTTTGGTATTATACCAATCATGTATTGCTTTGATACTTTATGTTGGCGCGCCACTGTTTACTTTATCGAGCAGCCAGCCGTGGCCGATCAATTGCGCGACGCGCTGGCCGCTCTCGCGTAGCGGGGCGCGTTCCGCGAGGATGGCCCGCTCAAGGGCAGGCAGTTTGTCGAAGAGCTGATTGCAGATGTTGTCCTTGACGAGATCACCGAGCCTTTCGACCGGATTTTGCCCGAACGCCGAAGTTTTAACCACGGAATGCACAGATGAGCACAGATAACAGAGTGTTACTGAATTTGAAGACAGGATGAAAAAAAGGGGGGCAAGTTGAGTCCGTTTACCTCATAATGGATTGTATCTGTGCAATCTGTGTAATCTGTGGTTGGTTTGAGCTTCGGAAATCAGGTTTAGTTCGGGACTGTAAGGAGGAAGAGGCTGCAAGCGCATGTTGGCGGGCACGCGCGCATCGTCGGGCTTTAGGTGGAAAGCCGGGCTTGGTCGGCTATGATGATGTGGCGGGCTTGCGGGTCGGTCTCGGCAATCTGGCGCAGGAAAAGCGCGTGGGTGTCCTGATCGACCGAAGGGGTGAAGAGCAGCTTCATGCGGTTGTCTCCTTCATCAGCGGTTTCAGTTGTAACGCTTTGACCATGAGTGGCTGTGCGTCAACGGACTCGCGCAAGAAGAGCTTAAGGCAAATTCTTTCGCCGGGAGGAAGACTAAGGTGGCCGAGCGTATCGGTGCGGAATTCGCTTTGCCCGGCTGTCGAACCGGCGCTCATTTCCATTCGCCGACCGTTCGCCTCAACAATCAACGAAACCGCGACAGACGTTGGCGCATCGTTACTATAAATCACCTCCACTAGATAATCGCCGCAGAGATTTCCTGCGATCCACCAGGCGGCGATGTCGTCAGAACTGCGCCAAATCCCGAGGCAATCCGTGTCAGGGATATAACTGAGTTGGCCGACCGCAGCCTCCGTGTAACCGTTAATCTCGGGCGTCGCAGAGCCGCGGCAGACCTCCGCCCAGGCAGCAGGAAGGGTCAGCACGCCGGAGCCGTCCGGCTTTATACAGCGGGGCAACACCTTCGGTTCTCCTTCGATGTCCACCATCACCACAGTGGCGTGATCATTGGGCTCGGCGATCGGCAAACGAATGCGCAGCTCGTGGTTCGCAGGCTGCTGAAACTCGATGAGTTGCCCGCCGTGCCCGCTGAGTAAAGAGACCTGGATGATACGGTTATCGAGCGCTGGCAGAAACAGTTCTGCGTCGAACGGCCACCGGAAAATATGGAAATAAAGGCGTGTGTTTCCGCCGGGCAGGCGCTTCTGGGTGCAACGGCCCCAAGGCAAGGCGCTCGTAAAAGGCGATGCCTGTGTGCCGTGGATCGCCTCAGCGTGTTCCTGCATCCAGCGCCCCACAGCAGACAGCAGGTCCTGCGTAGCAACCGGGACCGAGCCATCGGGTTTAGGACCGATGTTGAGAAGGTAGTTTCCACCCTTGCTGGCGGTGTCGATCAGTTCACGGATCAGCTGGGTGCTCGTCTTCCAGTTTCGATTGTAATGGGTGTATTCCCAAGTGTCGTTTAGCGTCTGGCAGACTTCCCAATGCAGCCCAGGCATGCCGGCTGGCGGAATATGTTGCTCGGGGGTCTGGAAATCGCCCCGCGCCCCGCCGCCGAGCCGGTTATTGATGATAATTTTGGGCTGTAGCTTACGCACCACACTCACGATCCGCTCGGCCCGCGCGGCATCGATCGCCCCTCCGGGTATATCAAACCATAGCACGGACACTTCCCCATAGTTAGACAGGAGTTCCCGCAACTGGGGTATGACCAGACCGTCGACATAAGCATCGGCGTCGCCGTGCTGAGCCTGATCCCAGTGGTCACCGCCGCCGCCAGGGTGATGCCAATAGAGGTTTTGCGAATAATAAATCCCCAGTTTGAGTCCACGTTTATGAACGGCCGCCGCCAGTGCACCGATCCAGTCACGGCGCGCCGGGGTGTTCATAATGGTGAAGTCGCTCACCGCCGAATCGAACAGCGCGAACCCCTCATGATGCTTGGCGATCGCGACCACATATTTCATTCCCGTCGCTGCGGCGAGTTCGGCGATCGCATCAGGGTCAAACCGCTCGCCGGTAAACTTGGGCAGAAGCGCGGCCGCATACTCAGCCACCGACAAACGAAACCGCTCCTGCATCCAGCAACCGAGGAACGGGCTCGGCTTGCCCTTCCAAGTGCCTCCCGCCGCGCTGAACAAGCCCCAATGAATGAACATGCCGAAGCGGGCATGCGTCCACCACGCCAAGTGATCTGCTTCGGAAGTTACGGGATGCATGGAACTCATACTATTTCTCGTTTATACACATAACTACGTGGCTACATTTCAGGCGCACCGCTCTAGCAAACAAATAACCAATCATTATAAACATAAATTTTTAACCGCCAGTGAACCGCTAATTAAGCGCCATCGCACTTTCGCCGCCATGGGCTCACTCGCTTGCATATTCATCTGGCTCAAAACCTGAGCGTTATTCTCGGGACACGCCCCGAATCGCACTCCAACTTCGGCGCTCGGGTTTGGAACGCAAAATGCGTCACATCCCATAAATTTCTTTTTTTTATCTTCAAATGAGAAACTTATGTTTTTCAGCCTATAGAATTATCGGACATTCGTGGGGACAGAGTTAATCTCGATACGACAGGTATATACTTTGGAATTCTTAAGGGCAATATCCCACCAAGTCGTGCCGGAAGTGACTCCATTTTCAAAATTATCAATCTGCATTACGCCTTCGTCGGTCAGGACACGGATAAAAACCTCCACCACCGAAGGAAACCCAACAGTGGTAGTGCCACTATACGCAATGTCGGAAACGGCAAGTCCGCCACTAGGCGTATTCGGCAGCACCGAGGTTGAAGTCGTGGCCGCGAAGCCCTTCGTGTATGCAGTGGCTGATGTAGCTAAAGGGAAAGCGGGCACCGTGCTGAGCACACCTGAGCTGTCACGGGTATATATACGAACGCCAAAATCGATGACATTATTGGCAATCACTAACCCTCGATTGGGTGAAGTGACTTCCGGGCGCCGCACAATACCCGGATCGGTAACGGCAACCGGTGCCGCAGTGGCGGGATTATCGTAAACAGCATCAAATAGGTTAAACCCACTGTTAAGCGTATTGGCCGAGTTAACCTCAGAGCGGAAAAGAGTATAACGACATTCCTCTGAACTACCTGCGACTACAGGTAAACGAACAATTTGATAGGAAACGGCCCGAAGCGCAGAAATCGTCGTCGAGTCGTTATTCGTATCGGTAATGTACGTGAAGAAACGTAACCACACCCCGCCCTGACCAAAGCGGTAACTCTCCAATGCGGGGAAGTTCGTAGCATCGGCACGCGGTATTATTAATGAGGTATTTAAACTCGACGGGTCCTCAATCTGCGAAGCAGTCGCGTTGAGGAGTGCGCCCGATGGTTTCGGCTTAGTCGGATCCCAAACAGCTCCCTCGACTTTAGCGTCTCCGGTGCCGGTTTGCCCCTGCTGTATCGTGGCAGCAAACCATACATTCCCATCTTTTTTTATAACAGCAGACTGTAAATCACGGCTGATCATATCCAAAACCAAGCGGGCTTGGCCGCCTGCAGTCAGCGATCCGGATGATTTACTCCACCCTCCCATGACGTTGACCGTGATGGTCAACATCAAGCTGACCAACAAAGCGGTCACGCCGATGGCGACCATCAACTCAACCAGCGTAAATGCAGCGCAATCCTTGGATTCTATTTTTTTGGAAAACATAATATTAGCGGGTCACCGCTGCGTGTAAGAT
>JBILJE010000059.1:0-13395 GCA_044377395.1 Rariglobus sp.
ACGCGAAATTCGCTGCCGCGACCGCCGCCTTCCGCTCGACCAAGGTCCGCTGATCGTCGGCATCCTCAACCTCACCGACGATTCCTTCTTCGACGGCGGTCAGTACAACTCACTTCCCGCCGCCGTCACCCACGCCCGCCTGCTCGTTGCCGAGGGCGCTTCGGTCATCGACATCGGCGGCCAATCCACCCGTCCCGGCTACACCGAAGTCGGCCCCGAGGAGGAAATTCGCCGCGTTGTTCCCGTTATCCGCGAGCTGGTGCGCCACGTTGCTGCGCCGCTCTCGATCGACACTTATCACCCCGCCGTGGCCGACGCGGCCCTCGCTGCCGGAGCACACATCGTCAACGACGTGCACGGACTCCAGCGCGATCCGGCCATGGCCGCAGTGATCGCCCGCTATGGCGCCGCCGCGATCCTTATGCACAACGAACCCGCGCTTCGTGAGTCCCCTACGGCCGCTTCCGGCCTTGGCTTAGACGTGTTGGCCCACGTTAAAACATTCCTCCAGCGCACGCTCGCCTTGGCTGCCGAGGCGGGGATAGACCCGCGCCGCATCATCCTCGATCCCGGTATCGGATTTGGAAAAACACAGGCGCAAAACCTGGAAATCCTCGCGCATGTGGGTGAGTTACACGCCCTCGGCCACCCGTTGCTGCTGGGCATTTCGCGCAAATCGGTGATCAGCCACGTGCTCGACCTGCCCGCCGACGAACGTCTTGAAGGCACCCTGGCGCTCACCGCTCTGGCGGTGGCCCAAGGCGTGCAATTTCACCGCGTTCACGACGTGCGCGCCAACCACCGCACCGCCCTCATGGCCGCCGCCGTGCGCAGAACCCGCTAACGCAAGGATCGCCCCACCCTTCGATTTCTCCGTCAATTTCTACTCGCTACTCGCTACCCGCTACCCGCTACTTCTCCCCGCAATGACCGGCCGCATCACCCTCTCCACCATGGTATTTTACGGTTACCACGGCGACCTGCCCGAGGAAAAGACCCTCGGCCAACGCTTCGTGATCGATCTGGTGCTCACGCTCGACATCGCGGCGGCCGCCGCAACCGACGACCTCCAAAAAACCGTCGATTATACCCAGGTTTACCGCATCTGCCGCGAGACGGTCGAAAAGGACCGCTTCAAGCTGATCGAGGCTCTGGCCAACCGGGTGATCGACCGCATTCTGGCCGCCTGCCCGATCGTGGACCAAGTGGACATTGTGATTAAAAAACCCTCGGTTCCCATCGCGGGCATCCTCGACCATGTCGCCGTCGAAACCAGCAAATCGCGTGCAGACTGCCTACCTCGGACTGGGCAGTAATCTCGGCGATCGCCACGCGCACCTTGCCGACGCGCTCGGCCGCCTGGCCGCCGCGCCCGAGGTGCGCATTGCCCGCGTCTCGTCCGTTTATGAGACGAAGGCCGTGTGCCTGCCCGAACAGGCTGCTCAGCCCGATTACCTCAACCTCGTGGTGGAGCTGGAGACGACCCTGGCTCCGCACGCGTTGCTCGATCTCTGCCTCGCTATTGAGCAACAACTCGGACGAGTCCGCCGCGAACGCTGGGATGCGCGCACCGTTGACCTCGACGTGCTGCTTTATGGCGACGTCATGCTCGCCACTGATGAGCGCCTGACGCTCCCGCACCCCCGCTTATGTGAACGCGCCTTTGTACTCGCGCCGCTTGCCGAGCTTTCGCCCGAGCTACGGGTACGGGGCGAAACCGTATCGGCGCATCTTGCACGCGCCGACGCCTCCGGCATCGCGGTGCGCGCGGAGTGGGCGTTAAGTCCACCGATTCTAATCGAAGAAATCACGCTGCCCGGTGCGCCGCACGAGTTTTTCGCCCAAGTGGAAAGCCGCGATCACGCCTTTTTCTTGGACAGCGGCCGCAGCACGGGCGGGCTCGGGGCGTATTCGTTTATCGGGTTCGATCCGTTTTTCATATATCGCGGCCCAGCAGACGCCAAAGCCCCGCTGAACGAACTCCGCGAAGTCCTAAAAAAGTATTCCAGCCCCCAGCGGCAAACTAACACAACGGGGTATGTTGTGCTGGAGCCACGGGCGTCAATTTTGCAGGGAACCGAGTTTGGATTCGGGGCTGGTACTACGGATGGAGCCGAGGCAAGGGGGCGTGCGGAATTTGCGCCGACGTTGCCCTTCACTGGCGGGGCGGTTGGGTTTTTCAGCTATGAACTGTGCGCGCGGCTGGAGAACATTAACCGCCACCGCCCCGATGACCTGCCGGAGATTCCCGACTGCGAATTCGGGTTTTACGACGGTCTCATCGCCCACGAACACACCTCGGGCCGCACGTGGTTGGTCGCCAACCCCGTCCACTCTTCAACCGCCGCCGCGATCCTCGCCCGCCTGCGCGCCGCACTCGAATCGACCCCGCCGCCCCAAATTAAGTGTAACCTATTGGGTTACGCTTTAGCTCGGCCGCAGCCGGACCAATTCGGCGAACAGCCTGCGGTTCAGCAGTTGCCGCCGCTTGCACAGACAGCTCCGCAACCGGTGGCGAATTTCGATTTTGTCGGCTACACGGCAGCCATCGCCCGCATCAAGGCCTACATCGCCTCCGGGGATGTTTATCAGGTTAACCTGACCCAGCGCTTTGCCACGCCGCTGCCTTGCCCGCCCTACGCGCTATACCAGCGTCTGCGCGAACGCAGTCCCGCTCCATTCGCCGCTTACCTGTCCTTTGACGCCGTCCAAGTGGTGAGCAGTTCGCCCGAGCGCTTTCTCACCGTGCGCGGCCGCCAGGTGGAAACCCGGCCGATCAAGGGCACCCGCCCGCGCTCCGCCAATCCGGTCGAGGACGCCCACCTCGCCGCCGAACTTCTCGCCAGCGAAAAGGACCGCGCCGAACTTCTCATGATCGTCGACTTGGAACGCAACGACCTCGGTCGCGTCTGCGCCTACGGCTCGGTGCAGGTGGAAAAACTTTGGCAACTCGAGTCGCACCCCACCGTTCACCACCTCGTCGCCACCGTTTCCGGCACGCTTCGGCCCGAGATTGACGTGATCGACTGCGTGGCCGCCTGCTTTCCAGGCGGATCGATCACCGGCGCTCCGAAAATCCGTGCCATGGAGATCATTGACGAACTCGAACCCCACCGCCGCCACGTTTACACGGGCGCGATCGGCTACCTCGGCTTCAACGGAAACGCCGACCTCAACATCGCCATTCGCACTCTCACCTGCGTGGGCGGCCAAGCTTATTACCATGTCGGCGGGGGAATTGTCTGGGATTCAAACCCCAGCGCCGAATACCAAGAAACCCTCGATAAGGGCCGCGCTATGCATGAGGCTTTGACCCAAGTTTAACCCTGCTCGCCTACCTACTCGTTCTCTTACTCTTACTCCTACTCTTACTCGTTCCGCTCCCGCCGCAGGTAACCCGAGAGAACGAGTAGGAGTAGGAGAACGATTTCCCTGACCTGTCCACCGCCGCCCCCCATGAACACCTCCCACTACGTCTTGCTCGACAACGTGCTGCAGCCCGGGATCGCAGCCTGGGTCCCCGCGCTCAGCGAGGGTTTTCTCTACGGCCACGGTGTGTTTGAAACGATAAAAGTCCATGGCGGCCACCCCGCCTTCCTAGCCGACCACCACGCCCGCCTCACCTCAAGCGCACGCGCACTCGACCTGCCCTACGCGCTCGACCTCGGCACCCTGCGCGACCGCCTGCACCGCGTCATCGTCGCCAACCACCTCACCGACGGCTCGGCCAAGGTCGTGCTGTTTCACAACGAAACCGCCCCCACCAGCGAACTGATCTGCACGAGCGAAAAACGATATCCGGCCGACACCTACGCGCGGGGTTTCCGGCTCCGCACGGTGTTCAGTGGCGAGCGCACCGGCAGCCTTTCCGAATACAAAACGCTCAACTACTTGGTTAACATCCGCGCCAAACGCGCTGCGGTGGCCGCCGGTTTTGACGAACCACTCTTTATTACGCCTGCCGGCATCGTCATCGAAGGCGCCACCACCAACGTCTTTGCGGTGCGCGGCGGGGTCGCCCTCACGCCCGCCCTCGCCTGCGGACCGCTGCCCGGCACCGCCCGCGCCCGCGTGCTCGCCCTGCTCGGGCCCGACCGCGTACGCGAGGGTGTTCTCACCCGCACCGAACTCGACCACGCCGACGAGATTTTCGTGACCAACGCCTTGCTCGGCGTCATGCCGGTGAGCCGCTGCGACGACCGCGCGCTCGACCTCAATTGCACGCCCTTCACCGATGCGTTGCGCGAAGCCTACCACGCCCTCGAAGCCCAATCCCTATGAGCAACCCTTTCGCCCTCCTCGCCTATCGCCCGCTTGTTAACCGCGATTCACTCCACCCCCGCCGCCTGTGGCTCGGCCTGGCCGCCTGTCTCGCCGCACTCGGCCTGAGCGCCTGCGGTAAAAACTCCACTGCCCCGGCCGCCCCAGCCGCAGCGGCGAACCCCGCCGGTTCTGCCACGACCGCCACCGCGCCAACCAAGATCATCGTTCAACTGGACTGGGTGGCCGAGCCCGAGCACGGCGGATTTTACCAGGCGCAGGCCAAGGGCTTTTTCAAAGCGGCCGGCCTCGACGTCGAACTTATCCCCGGCGGCCCCAACGCCTTCGTCATGCAGAAAGTCGCCACCGGCCAGGCTCAGTTTGGTCAGGCCGACAGCACCAACACCCTGCTCGCTCTTGCCCAAGACCTGCCCGTCACCCAAGTCGCCGCGGTCTTCCAAAACGACCCCTCGGTATTGATGCTCCACGACGGCAACCCGGTGACCCGTTTCGAGCAACTCGACGGCCAAACGATCATGGCCCGGCCCGAGTGGGCGTTTTTGCCGTATCTGCGCAAAAAATACGGCATCGATTTTAAACTCATTCCCCAAAACTACTCGGTGGCCAACTTCGTGGCGACCCCGGGGCTGATCCAGCAGGGCTACTTCATTGCCGAGCCCTACCACATCACGAAAGCCGGCGGCGCGATGCCCCGATTCCTTTACGCATGGGACGCCGGTTTCGACGCCTACGCCGTGCTTGTAGCCAACCGCACCTGGCTGGCCGCCCACCCAACGGAGACCCGTGCTTTTATCAAAGCCTACATCGCCGGTTGGGCCGACTATTTGGCCAACGACCCCGCGCCCGCCCACGCCCTGATGAAGGCCGCCAACGCCCAAAACACCGACGAGTTCATGCTTTTTTCGCGGCAAATGATCATTGAGCAAAAGCTGGTCACCGGCCGCGGCCCTGAGGGCGGCGTGGCCCACATCGGGCGGATCACCCGCGAGCGTTTCCAGAACCAGATCAACCAACTCGAAGCCTTGGCCATATTGCCCAAAGCGAAACTCACGGTCGATCAAGTCATGACGACCGAGTACCTGCCGTGAACCTAGGGTAACCGCCGAGAGTAGCGCAGACTTCCAGCCGGCTCAGACCAAAAATGCAGGCAGGAAACTCGCGATACTCTTCTCGGTGCTCTTAATTGAACTCACTAGCAACGAGGCTTTTGCATCTTTGCGTCTTAGCATTAAAAATCCGTATCGCCCCTTTTCCCATGCCCACTGCCGCCTCCGACGCCCGCCCCCGTTTTCTCGCGCTCCTGCGCACCGCCATCGCCGACGGCACACTGGTGAAACTCACCTTGGGCAAGCCCGCGCGCACCCACTCCGATCCAACCTTGCACAACCTCTTTGTGCGTCCGGTCACGCTCAAAGCCGGACCCCACCTCTCGTTACTCTGGCGCCACGCCACTCGCGACATCACCAAAAACCTCCCGCCCGCCGAGGCCCTCGCGCTACTCGAACCACTAATCGGCGGGGATTTTCTCGACGCCCACCTGTTTACCCCGGTGCAAACCGCCCAGTTTGAAACCCGCCCCGACGGACGCGCCCGGCTCACGGTTAAAACCGCAGCCAGCGCCCCCGCTCCAGCTCCCGAAGCCCACGACCGGACCAAAGCCCATCTAGTCGCCGGCGACGCCCCTTGGCTGCGCGCCCTCGGCGTGACCAACGACCGCGGCCTGCCCCGCGAAGGCATGGCGCACAAGTTCCGCCAGATCCAAAAATTCACCGAACTGCTCGCCCAGCTCCTCGCCGAAGCCGACCTGCTCCCGCCCGCCTCCGGCTCTGAGCTCGCAGCTCCTAGCTCACAGCTTCTAGCTGCCAGTGCCCTGCGCATCGCTGACATGGGTTGCGGCAAGGGTTACCTGACCTTCGCCTTGGCCGCGCACTTGGGGGCGCGCGCGGAGGTCACCGGCATCGAATTCCGCCCGGAGTTGGTCAAGCTCTGCAACGACCTAGCGCGTGAGCACCAGCTTGCCCCGCACCTGCGCTTTGCCGCCGGCGACATCGCCTCAAGCGTTCTGGAAAACCTCGACGTTCTGGTCGCCCTTCACGCCTGCGACACCGCCACCGACGACGCCTTGGCCAAGGGCCTTGCCGCCGGCGCCCGTCTGCTGGTGGTTTCCCCCTGCTGCCAAAAGGAGTTGCGCGCCCAACTTACCGCGCCCGCCGTGCTCGCCGACGCGCTGCGCCACGGGATTTTCCAGGAACGCCAGGCCGAGTTCGTCACCGACTCACTCCGCGCTCTGCTGCTGGAGTGGGCCGGCTACAAAACCAAGGTTTTTGAGTTCATCGCCACCGAGCACACCGCCAAAAACCTCATGATTACGGCGATCAAAACAGGCCGCGCCCGCGGGGCCGATTCTGCGCAGGCCGGGCGAATCCGCGCCTTTGCCGCCTTTTACGGGATCCGCGAGCAGGCCCTTGCCCGCCACCTGGGGTTCAGCCTGACAGGCTAACCCCATTTCAAATTAAGCTGTAGCCGCCTGAAGTAGCGCAGACTTCCAGTCTGCATTCCCAATCGGAGCAGACTGGAAGTCTGCGCTACTTAAAACGGCCCCAGATTAAAGCGCTCTAAAACCCGCCGTTCACTTCCCGTCCAGGCCTTCGTCGATCCGGTATTCGTTGAGTTTGTTGCGCAGGGTGCGGATCGAAATCCCCAGCAGCTCGGCGGCTTTGGTGCGGTTGCCTTCTGTCGCAACCAACGTGTCCAAAATAGCCTTTTTCTCGATTTCGCCCAGCGAGCGGATCGGCGCCTCCGCCTCCGCCACCGCAACCGGCGCAGCGGACTCAACTGGAGCGCTCGTCATCGTTTCAACCGGCGGGGCCACCTCGGGTTCAGGCGCAGCCGCGATGAACGGTTCAATCACCGCCGGGGGCACTACCGCCATAAACGGGGCGGGTGCTGGCGGCGGATTTTGCACCGCATAAAAGGGCGCGGGAGCATGCTCGGCGGGCAAACCGGCATGTGCCACCGGCCGACCTGGCTCAACGCGCGTGAGCGTGGGCAGGCTGAGCGCGGCGGTGGTCACGGGACGGTGATCCTCGGACAAGATCACGGCGCGCTCGATGGTGTTTTGCAGTTCGCGCACGTTGCCCGGCCAGGGATAAGCGCGAAGTGCGGCGGTTGCGTGGTCGCTAAAGCCAGGTAGGCGCAGGCCGTGCTTGCGCGAAAAACGCCGCAGGAAGTTCTCCGAAAACACATCAATGTCCTCCGGTCGCTCACGCAAAGGCGGCACGGCAATAGGGAACACGTTAAGGCGATAATACAGGTCGGAACGGAACAGCCCCCGCTCCATGAAGTGCGCCAGATCGCGATTGGAGGTGGCGAGGATGCGGACGTTGACCTTGATCGTCTTGGTGCCGCCCACGCGCTCAAATTCACGCTCTTGCAAAACCCGCAAAAGCTTGGACTGCAAGTTCAACGGCAACTCACTCACCTCGTCGAGCAGGAGTGTGCCGCGGTTGGCCAACTCAAAACGTCCTTCGCGGCGTTCGATCGCCCCGGTAAAAGAGCCCTTCTCATGGCCGAACAACTCGCTCTCGATCAACTGTTCGGAAAGCGCCGCGCAGTTCACCTTGATGTACGGCTCGGCGCGGCGCGGCGAATTACGATAAATCTCTTGGGCCACCATCTCTTTGCCTGAGCCGTTTTCGCCCGTAATGAGCACCGTAGCATCGGTAGGTGCCACGCGTTCAACCATTTGGCGCACACGCAACATCGAGGAACTGCGCCCGAGCATCGGCTCGCCATCGCCCCCGCTGCGCTCGCTGAAATAGCGGTTAACCTTGATCAACTGACTGTAGTTGTCGGCCTTGCGCAGGATCATGTCGATTTGCGCAGGTTGAAACGGCTTGATCACGTAATCGAATGCACCGGCGCGCATACAGCTGACCGCGCTCTCGATGGTGCCGTGGCCGGTCATCATGACCACCAGCGGGTGGGTCGGCATGGCCATGACCTGCTCGAGGAAACGTTGCCCATCTCCATCTGGCAGACGTACATCGAGCATAACCAAGTCAAACGTCTCCTTGCCCAAAAGGGCTTCGGCGGCCGCCAGTGTGCCGGCACTAGAGGTCTGAAACCGCCGGCTCTTCAGGATTTCCTCCATGGAGCGCCGAACTAGGGGCTCGTCATCAATCACCAAAATTTTCTCAAGAGACATAGAAGGGGCGGAATAAAACCGGATTCCTAGGCTAAACAAGATCGCCGCGATCGGAAAGCGGGAAATTTAAAGGAATTTCACAGAAGCGACTAAACTTGCGCCAATTCGGGCCGATATACTCTGCACAACCCCAAAACTATGCGCCTGTTCTCATTCTTCAAACAAGTCGAGACCACCCTAGCCATGATCAAACCTGAATGCTCGGCGGGCTGGAAGCGCCGTGCTGATTACCAAACAGGCTCTGCGGCGTATTGGCATGACCAGCTCGGACTCGTGCTGAATCTGCGTAGCTGCGAACTCGGCGGTGGGCGCTTCAGCCTGCAAACCCGCTGGACCGGCCCTTCGGGACTGTCGCTTTACGATCACACCTTCTTTTGCGGCGCTTCGGCCTTTGACTGGCAAGCCGCCGCCGACTCCGTAGCTGAAGCTATGCCCGACCCAGCCGATCTCATCGTCACACCTGCCGGTTCCTCTGACGCGCCGCGCTTCTCCGTCGCCTAAGCGTCCAGTACCTCAACCCGTATCATCACTTTCCTTAAACCCGCGACCCCCTACCCAATGCCTGCTATCCAAGAAATCCCAGAAGCCGTTTTCCTAGAAACGATCACCCGCGCCGTACAAGAGGTCTTCAAGACCATGATGTGCCAAAACGTGACCCATGTGCCCATGAATGCCGAAGAAACCAAGGCCTGCCTGGGTCTCGACACGCCGCACGTGGTCAGTACGGTAGGTTTCATCGGCTCGATCAACGGATTGATTTACCTGTATATGCAGGACGCGTTCGCCGCCCAGTGTGCCGGTAACATGCTCGGCATGGATGCAGCGGAGATCAAGGAAGCTGGTGACGAAACGGTCAACGACGCCATCGGTGAAATCACCAACATGACCGTGGGCACGTTTAAAAACCAACTCTCCGACAAGGGGTTCCCCTGCAAGCTTACGATCCCTTCGATTATGCGTGGGAATAACTTCCAGATCGAATCGATCACTTCGGCCACGCGCCGAACCTACAAGTTTTCGATCGGCACCAACACGCTGATTGCCGACCTGCTCATGCAACCCCCTTCCGAATAACCCCCCTTAATTCCGATCCCCATGCGTTATAAAATTCTCTCCGTCGACGATTCCAAAACCGTCCGCATCATCATCAAAAAAGCGTTCAAGCTTTACGACTGCGACATCCTTGAAGGCGGCAACGGCGTCGAGGGCCTAGCACTTGCGACCAAAGAAACCCCAGACATCATCCTGCTCGACGTCACCATGCCGGTGATGGACGGCGTGGAAATGCTCACCAAGTTAAAGGCCGATCCCGCCCTCAAATCGATCCCCGTGATCATGCTCACGGCCGAGGGCGGCAAGGAGCACGTGCTCAAAATCGCCAAGATTGGCGTGCGCGACTACATCGTGAAGCCCTTCAAGGAGGATCTGCTGGTGCAAAAAGTCGGCCGCGTCATTGACCTCAAGCCGATCACCGACGCACCCGCCAAGGCCAAGTCCATCTTCGATCCCGCCACACTGCTGGTCGTCGAGGACAAGCCAGCGATTTTCGCACAGATCCAAGAAGGCCTCAAACACACTCCCTGGCAGGTGCACGGGGTGTCCAGCACCGGTGAAGCCATCGATTTCTGCGGCCGCACCGCTGTGGATCTGGTCATGATCTCGTTGTCTCTTCCCGATGAGTCCGCCTTCACGCTGTTCCGCGTGTTGCGCACCAATCTTAAGACCAAATACACCCCAATATTTGGCTTAGTGGTCAAAACCGAGATCGCCGCGCAACAAATGGCCCAACAGGTCGGGTTCACCGGCATCTGCACTAAACCCATCGACATCTCCGAGTTGGAATCGAAGGTCGCCAAGGCGATGAACCTCGATACTTCGCTGCGTTACTTCAAAAACGAAAGCGATCTGCTCATCATGAGTCTCCCCGAAGTCGTCACACCCACGGTGATCAACGAAGTCACGGGCTACCTTAAGGGCAAAGTCGCCGAGGCGGTCGACAGCGGTATCAGCAAAGCGGTGTTCGACCTCCATGAGGTCAAGCGCCTCGACATGAACATCATCAAGATGCTCCTAACAGCCATGCAAACCTGCCGCGAAGTTGCGCTGCAGTACAGCTTGGTCGGCAACTCCACCTTGCTGGCCGATTGCAAAGGCTACGAGGACACCCGCAACTGGCAGTTCCACGAGAGTATCGCTGACGCACGCCAAGGTCTTCAGAAGCTGGCCGGAGCCTCGGCTTAAACCCAGAACCCACCAGCAGGCTCAGCCCGAAGTCCACCCGTAAACCCGCGCCTCTACCCGAGGCGCGGGTTTTTTGCGCATCCTTGAGCAGCTCACGATCAAGGCGACTCAGCCCAAGCCCCTTGAGCTCACGCTCAAGGCCACGGGATCCAGGCGCGAGGTACCTCCCTGTGGAATCCCTCGGCGTGGCCTTGCTTACGCTTGGCCTTACCTCGGCGTGGCCTTGCGCGTGAGCGCAGGGTGGCGTTTTTAAACGCTCACACCGCTTCCCCTCCTTGCGCTCACGCTCACACCGCTTCCCCTCCTTGCGCTCACGCTCGTAACGCCCACCCCCAAAACGCAAAAAGCCTGCTTGCAGGCGCTGGTGCGGGGTTGGCTTTGGCCACCCCGATCCACTCCCCTACAAGCAGGCTTAACCCACAGGCATCGCGCGCTGGAGACACGCGGCCGGTTAAAATCGCTCTAGTCGCGGAAACTCAGGTGATCGTTACCCGAATGGCCGCCACCTTGGGCGTGGCTGTCGGCATGCGCAGCGGCGTGCTTTGCAGGGGCGTGATGCCCCGATTTACCCGCCGAAGCGCCTGCGCCATGCGACTCGTGTTTGGACTCGTGTTTAGACACATGCTTGGCCGGCGCGTGGTGCGCGGCGTTTTCCTCATGTTTGGTCGGCGCGTGGTGATGGACGTGGTGCGTAACTTTGGCGGTCGCATGCGCAGAGCCGTGGCTCACGCTGGCGCCCTCTTTCACACCGACCAGTGCGGCCAATTGCGCGGCGGCGTTGCGCAGCTCTTCGGACTGGGCGTTGAGCTCCTCGGCCGCCGAGGCGGTCTCCTCCGCGTTCGCCGCGTTGGATTGCGTCACCTTGTCCATCTGGCTGACGGCGGTGTTGATCTGGGAAATGCCCTCGCTCTGTTCGTTGGAGGCGGTCGCCACCTCGGTCACCAAGCGGTCAACCTCGCGGCTCTTTTCCAGAATCTGCTGCAGGCCGGCGGAGACTTTTACCGAAAGCTCCACGCCCTGAGTGCTGCGGGTGCAGGCGTCGGCGATCTTGTCGGCGGTTTCTTTGGCCGCGAGGGCCGAGCGCTGGGCGAGCGAGCGCACCTCGTCGGCCACCACGGCAAACCCAGCACCGGACTCGCCGGCTCGGGCGGCTTCGACCGCGGCGTTGAGCGCCAGGATGTTGGTCTGGAAGGCGATCTCGTCGATCGTCTTGATGATTTTGGAAATGTCATTGGACGACTGCTGGATGGCGTTCATCGCCGACTGCATGCGCTCCATTTCGGCGGCGCCGGCTTCGGCGGCGGTGCGGGCCTGACCGGCGGAGGTTTTACCCGACTGGGCGTTGTCGGCGTTGCGCTTGGTCATGCTGGCGAGCGCTTCAATCGAGGAACTGATTTCCTCAAGCGAGGCGGCCTGTTCGCTGGACCCCTCGGCGAGCGACTGGCTGGCGGAGGACACCTGACCGGCGGCGGCGGCGACTTGCAGGGAACCCTGCGAAAGGGTCTCGGCGGTCTGGGTGAGGGCGCGGTTGACGCCGCGGATGATCAAAAAGGCGGCCAACAAGCCGAGTACGACCATGGCGATTTCACCGGCGATCAACAGTTGCGTGGTGGCACTCAGACCCGTTGCCGATGTGTTGGCGTACTCCAGGGTGCGCGTGATGGAGCGATGCAGCACGTCCTCGACCACGGCGTCGAACTCGGCGGCGGCGGCGGAACGAGCCTTCATGATCGTCTGGGCCTCGGCGAAGTTTTTAACCAATGCTTCGATGCCTGACTTGTAGGTGGCCGCGGCTTGGCCGACCACCTCGAGCTGCTTCAAGTTGGCCGAAACACGGGTGACTGGCACCAATTTTTGCCGAAGGGCCTCAATTTGGGCGAAATGCGGCAGGGCTTTGTCGACCAGCTCGGGCTGACGCAGGGCTTGAGACTTAAAGGTGATCACGCGGATCGTGTTGCCATGGTCGATGATCTCGTTGGCCACCGACAGTTTGACCCGGCGCTCCTCGAGTTTATCAGCGGCGATGCTGGAGGCGATTTCCTCGCCCAGCTTCTTATCCTGCCCATCGATGAAGGCGGTGATCGAGGTCACAAACGCGCCGCCGCTGGAGTCGAGCTGGCTGCGGATTTTGTCGAGCGAGGTCAAATTGGCCTCGGTGGCTTTGAACTGAACCACGTAGGCGGCGAGGGCCTTGTCGGCGGCAATGACGCCGTCATGCAGGGCGGAGAGAGAGGGCTGGGCCTCGGCTAGTTTTCGGGCGGCATCGAGGGCGGCATTGACCTCGCCGAGGTGCTTGAGCGTAGCATCGCGAAAAGCCTCGTCGCTGGTTAACCCGTAGGTGCGAGCGGCGAGCTGGGTTTTGGCCGAGGCGCCGGCCAGGGTACTGGTGACGTCGGCCTGGGGGGCGACGGCGGCGGCGAGGAAGTGCGCGCCGGTAGCACCATTGAGCATCTTAATGGCAGCAAAACCGCCGAGAAGGGCGCTGATTATAAGGAGGAAGGAGAAGCCCAGGGCAACGCGTTGCCCGATGGTGAGTGAGGAGAATTTCATGGCAGGGAGATAGCGGTCGATGGTTAGGGCGTGAGGTAGGGAGCGATTAGGTCGTAGGACTGATAGCCTCCCCCTATTATCGGCGGGCTGCGGGATAACTTGATCTGCCGACGACA
>JBILJE010000293.1:0-3940 GCA_044377395.1 Rariglobus sp.
CGACCTGATCACCGGCCTGCCCAAACAGACCGTGTCGACCTTTGCTCGCACGATCGACGACGTGCTCGGGCTCGCGCCCAACCGCCTGTCGGTTTTTAGCTACGCCCACGTGCCCGGCCTGAAGCCCTCGCAGCGCATTTTCGACCAACAAGGTACGCTGCCCAGCGCGGATGAAAAACTGCGCATGCAGGTGCTCGCCAAGGAGCGGCTGCTGGCCGCCGGTTTCGTCGAAGTCGGCATGGACCACTACGCTCGTCCCGACGACGAGCTGGCGGTGGCGCTGCGCGAACAAGCGCTGCACCGTAATTTCCAGGGTTACAGCACGCGGGCGGGCGCGTCGCTTTACGGCTTTGGCATCTCGGCTATTTCAAACACGCCCGACGGCTACCGCCAAAACGACAAAAACTTGGCGACGTACCGCACCCGGTTAGCCAAGGGCGAACTGCCGATCACCCGCGGTTGGCGCCTTACCGACGAGGACCGTCGGCGGAAGACCATTATTATGGCCATCATGTGCGAGCGCCGGGTGGATTTCGCCGCGCTGTCCGCCGAACTCGGCGTCGAGGTGGAGCAGGAGTATGCGAACGAGCTGGCCTCGCTGGTCGATCTGGAGGCCGACGGCATCGTCGAACGCACGGAGGACGGCCTGACGGTGACGGACACAGGGCAGCCCTTTGTGCGCGTGGTGGCGGCGCGCTTCGACGCCTACCTAAAGACCGGCACCGCCGCCTACCATTCGCGCGCGGTGTAAGCGGGGAGCGGGCAACCAACTCCCGACCTGTCAGTAACACGAAACTAGTCGGACTCTAGCCATGCCCCACGCGGAGGGTTTTATCAGTGAGTATCAGTGCCCATCAGTGGTTAAAACTCAGAGATTCGGCTTGTTGAATCCGAACTGTACCGACAGCACCGAAATCGGAGTTCGAGCCGGGTTAACCACTGATCGGCACTCATATTCACTGATGTCAGAGCAAATGCCTTCCCGTCGGGTAATTCGCCGATGTGATGACGCAGTGTGGTTAAGCTAAAATCGCCAAGGACAAGCGTGCACAGGGGAGGCCCTTTGCGGTCTTTGCGAACTTTGCGTTTAAACTCCGTTTCCGCATTCCCCGCTGAGATTATTCCCTCACCCGCGCCAGCATTTGATTTTTCGGCGGAAGCGGTGTTCTTCTTCGCCCCAACGTGGCCTCCGCTCCCGCCAATTCCGACACCCTGACCGGCGTTCTCGAACGCATTATCTTCTTCAACGAGGAGAACCACTACACGATCGCGGACTTCCGCCCCGACTCCACCGAGGGCAAGGACGCCAAGGTCACCATCACCGGCGCGCTGCCCGGCGTGCAGTGCGGCGAAACCCTTCACTTGCGCGGCACCTGGACCAAACACGCCCAGCACGGCGACCAGTTTAAAATCGAGACCTTCCGCTCCGAACTTCCGTCGAGCGTCTACGGCATCCGCAAATACCTGGGCAGCGGCTTGGTCGAGGGCATCGGCAGGGCCTACGCCAACAAGATCGTCGACGCCTTCGGCACCGCCACCTTCCACGTTCTTAGCCAGGAATCGGGCAAACTGCGCGACGTGCCCGGCATCGGCAAAAAACGCGCCACCGCCATCAAGAAGGCCTGGGACGACCAGCGCGCCTTCCGCGAGCTCTACATTTTCCTGCAAACCTACGGCGTCACCACCGGCCAGTGCGTGAAGTTGATTAACAAATACGGCACCGAGGCCAAACGCGTGCTCACCACCGAACCCTACCGCGTTGCCCGCGAGATTGACGGCATCGGCTTCAAAACCGCCGACCGCATCGCCATCAACCTGGGCTACGCCAACGACGCCCCGCCGCGCCTCGACGCCGGCCTGCTTTTCGCGATGGAAACGCTCCAAGAAGAGGGCCACACCGCGCTGCGCGAGGCCGACCTGGTCGACTACGCCGTACCGCTTCTGGAAACCGAGTCGCGTTTCCTCGAAGCCCGCCTTGTGGCCCTGGTCGACGCCCGCCAGTTGGTGCGCCACGCTCCGGCCGGCGTCGACAACCCGCTGCCCGGTTCCGCACTGCTGCAATTACCCGTCAACGACCGCGCCGAGCAAAAAATCGCCGCCACCGTCTTTCGCTTGGGCAAAGTCGGCAGCGGACTCCCGCCGATCAAAGCCGACGCCGCAGTCGAATGGGCCGAGAAAAAAGCCGGTTTCGACTTCGCCGAACAGCAACGCGTCGGCCTCAAGAACGCGCTCGTATCCAAGTTCTCAGTTCTCACCGGTGGGCCTGGTACGGGCAAGACAACGATCCTTCGTGCGCTGGTAGAAATCCTCAAAGCAAAGAAGGTGCGCGTGCACCTCGCCGCGCCCACCGGCCGCGCCGCCCAGCGCCTGGCCGAGACCACCGGCGGTTTCGCTTCCACCATCCACCGCCTGCTCAAGTTCGATCCGGCCAAGGGCGGCTTCGTCACCAACGAACACCAGCCCCTCGCCACCGATTTCCTCATCGTCGACGAAGCCTCGATGCTCGACACCCGCCTCGCCGCCGCCCTGCTCCAGGCCGTGCCCTCGCGCGCTCACCTGCTGCTGGTCGGCGACATCGACCAGTTGCCCTCGGTCGGCGCGGGCAACGTCCTCAAGGACCTCATCGCCACGCAGCAGGTGCCGGTCACCCGCCTCAACGTCATCTATCGGCAAAAAGGCCAGAGCCAGATCGTCACCACCGCCCACGCGATCAACGCCGGCGAACCCGGCCTGCCACCCTCGGTTAACGAAGTGGCGGCCGCGCAGGCCTGGAGCGACCTCACGTTTATTGTCGCCGAGTCGGCCGAGGACTGCGTGCGCAAAACCATCCAGTTGTGCACCGAGTTCATACCCGCGCACTACCCCTGGTTTAAACCGATTGGCGACGTGCAGATTCTCGCGCCCATGCACAAAGGCGTCGCCGGGGTAAGCAACCTCAACGTTCAGCTCCAGGCCGCGCTCAATCCCCACGCCAAAGGCCTGCGCGGCCCGCACGGCGAATACCGTCCCGGCGACAAGGTCATCCAACTCAAAAACAACTACGACAAGAGCCTGTTCAACGGTGACATTGGCGTGATTGTCGCCGTGGACACCGAGGCCGGCACGCTCACGGCGAAGTTCGACGGTGACGAGCACGTGTTTGACCGCGGCGAGTTCGCCAATTTGGCGCCCGCCTACGCGATCAGCATCCACAAGTCGCAGGGCAGTGAATACCCGGTGGTGATCGTTCCGCTGCTCAAGGGCCACTTCATGATGCTCCAGCGCAACCTGCTCTACACCGCGATCACACGCGGCAAAAAGAAGGTGTTTATCGTGGGTGAACCGGCCGCTTACGGTATGGCGGTTCGTAACAACGAGGCGCGCGACCGATCCACCCACCTGCGCGAAAAAATAGCCGCTCTCACCGGTAAACTTTAACCTGAGCGCCCGGCTTTATTTATCAGTGTTCAAGTGAGACGTGTGGCATCCTTGAGCTCACGCTCAAGGCCACACGCTTCTCTGGCACACGCCCTTCGCGGACACGCGCCCCGTCAGGACACACACCCCTCGTGGGGCACGCCCACCCGTGGTGCAACACTCCCCGTGGCCTTGAGCGTGAGCTCAAGGTGTTTGCCCAGCAGCATCCACGTCCCCCCCCCGAACCGATTCGCGTTCAGCCCATCTTGAACGCGAATGCGTATTAGCGCTTCTTGCCGCCACCCTCGCTGCGGCTGCTGGCGGGTTTACTCGAGCCGCCATTGAGCAACGTGCCGCCAATAACACCGGCCGCGAACATCGCGAAATAGACGATGGCCGCCGAAGAACGCACTGGCTTGGCGAAGGCCAACGAGAAGTGGAAATCAACGGTTTGAATGTTTTCGATACTCACGAAAACCACCAAAAACAGAATGATCAAAAACCCGATAGTGCGAAGGATAGTTTGGAAGCTCATAGGAAAGGG
>JBILJE010000060.1:0-13265 GCA_044377395.1 Rariglobus sp.
CCCATGCCCTCGGCGCGATGCTCATCAGCACCCCGCTCGGCATCAATTGCCTGCCCACCGAGTGCCTGACTGCCTTCGTGCTCAACACCAACGGCAACTGCATCACCCTCTCGGAAGAGCTCTGGCGCCGGGGCGTTCGCGACGCCGCCACCTTGCGCGATGAAATCATCCGCTCCCGCCATGAGCGCACCTATGTCTTTGGTGTCGTTTTTGCCCACTCCGCCCAGCGTATCCAGCTTTGCGATTGGCTGCGCAGCGGCGGCATCGATCCCGAAAAAGACGTGCGCATTGTCGTCGTCCCCCCGCCCCAACTCTTCCGCAATTTGGCCGCCGGCACCATCGACGGTTACTGCGTGGGCGACCCATGGAACTCCCTCGCCGTGCGCGAAAACATCGGCTGGTGCCCCGACCCCAGCCTCACCCGCGCACCCGAGCATGCAGAGAAGGTCCTGATGGTGCTGAGCGATTTCGCCCACACCCGCGCCGACGAACACCTCGCACTCGTCGCGGCATTGCACGAAGCCGCCGAACTCTGCGACCACACCGACTTCCGCCCCGAGCTCTGCGACCTGCTCGCCCGCAAGGAATACCTCAACGTCCCAACGCGCGTGATCCAGTCGAGTTTGGTCGGCCCCTTTGACGCCGGCCACAAAACCTCATTTCCCGCAGATGACTTTATCCATTTCCACCGTAACGGCGCCAACGACCCCACCGCCGCCAAGGCCTCCTGGCTCATTGAGGGATTCAAACGCAATCGCTTCCTGCCCGCCGGCGTGACGATTCCGGCCAACTTGGGCCAAAAAACTTTCCGTTCCGACCTTCACCATCTCGCACTGCAAACCGCCTGAAATCGACATCAACACATGAGTTCATCCACGCCTGATTCCCTCAACCTGAGCCGCCTTAACCGCCGCGCCTTCTTCACCACGGCCGCCAAGGGCCTCGGTGCCGCCGCCTTGCTCTCGAACCTGCCCAAGGGCTGGTCTGCTCCCGATGTGGGTGCCTCCGAGGCCCCCGAATCGCCGAACATCAACTTCGGCATGATCGCCCTCACCGATTGCTCGCCTATCGTGATCGCCCACGAAAAGGGCCTGTTCAAAAAATACGGTATCAACTCCACGGTGACCAAGGGCGCCAACTGGGCCGCCATCCGTGATAACCTTTCCAGCGGCTCGATTCAGGCCACGCACATGCTCTACGGCATGCCCTTCGCCTCGACCATGGGTCTGGCTGGCTCGCCCAAAAAGCCGATGATCATCCCCTGGGTGCTCAACCGCAACGGCCAGGCCATCACCATGAAGAGCGAGTTAAAGGGCAAAGTCGGTGCGGACCCGAAGGCCCTCAAGCCCTTCGTCGATGCAGCCAACAGCCTCGGCGAACCGCTGACCTTTGCGATGACCTTCCCGCCCGGCACCCACAACATGTGGCTGCGCTACTACTTAGCCGCCGGTGGCATTAACCCCGACAAGGACGTTAACCTCATCGTCGTTCCGCCCGCTCAGATGGTCGCCAACATGAAGATCGGCAAGATGGACGGTTTTTGCGTCGGTGAGCCCTGGGGCGCCCGCGCCATCGCCGACAAAATCGGCTACTCCGCCGTCACCACTCAGGACATCTGGAAGGATCATCCCGAGAAGGTCTGCGCCTTTACCGAAGAGTTCGCCAACAAGAACCCCAAGACGGTCAAAGCCGTCCTCAAGGCCCTTCACGAGGCCTCCGTCTGGCTCGACGTCGAAAGTAACCGCGCCGAGCAGTGCCAGATCGTCTCCAAGCCCACCTACATCAACTGCGCCCCCGAGATCATCCTCGGCCGCCTTCTCGGCGAGCTCGACTACGGTGACGGCCGCAAGGTCACCGACGCGTTCCCCATGCACTTCAGCAAGCGCAACTGCAACTACCCGCAGCCCAAGCACGGCTCCTGGTTCCTCTCGCAGTTCCGCCGCTGGGGCATGGTCACCGGCGCCCCCGACTACGCCGCGATCAACAAAAAGGTTCTGCGTAACGACATCTACGAAGAGGCGATGAAGGAAATCGGCGTCACCCACGGTGGCCTCGACAATACCCCCGAAACCCTCTTCGACGGCGTCGTTTACGATCCGGCCAATCCCGAGGCCTACGCCAAGGGTTTTGCAGTCAAAAACCTGAAGGGCTAAGCCGTTCACCATCCGCGCCCCGTTCTCGCCATGCCTGCTTCCCTGATCGGCTGTTACGCCCGCGCCCTGCGCGAGCCAGCTGTGTGGAAGCGGGCGGCGAGACTCGGCGTCGCTGTGTCGGACTCGTACAAGTCGCCCTTAATCAGGGCGACCACTGGGCCCAAAGCCACATCACCCGCCTCGTTGTTGTTAAATCCGCTTCCTCACTCCTTTTCGCTATTCTCGTTGTCCTGCTCGCCTCCGCTTCCACTCGGGTCGACACCCTCCGCTCTACACCTCCCTTATGAACAAATTTAAATTCGACTGGTTGATCCTGCCCATTATCGGCGTGGTCATTGTGCTGCTCACTTGGCACGGCCTAGCTGGTCGCAAGGTCTTTAAGCTCACTGATACAGTGACAAAGGAGGATCTGAGCGCGCTGGTGATTGCCTTGCCTGAGGGTGCTTCTCAGTGGAACGCGGTAGCTGCCCAGTTGAAAAACAAACAAATCGAAGCAGCCACAGCTACCAGCCTGCCGCCTGCGGTTTGGGCGGCGATTAAGGATTCCTACGAGGAAACACGCGTCGGCCTGATCCCCGATCTGCCCAACGTCGCCGAAACGTGGATCTCCAGCCTTCCCTACATGAAAGAGCCTTTTGCCAAACGCGGCGAAATGGACCAGGGCATCCTGCGCTTTACGTGGTACTCTCTGGTGCTCGTTTCCAAGGGCTATGCGATCGCGCTGCTCATCGGCGTGCCCATCGGTTTCTTCCTCGGCCTGTCGCCCACGTTTACCAAAATGTTCGACCCGCTCATCCAGGTGCTGCGCCCGGTCTCGCCGCTAGCTTGGTTACCCCTGGGTTTGATTTTGTTCATGCGCGCTGGCCCTGAAGCCGGCACCTACGCGGCCTTGTTCACCATCGCCCTGTGCGGCATGTGGCCAACCGTGCTCAACACCGCCGTCGGTGTGCGTGCCGTGCCGCAGGATTATCTAAACGTTGGCCGCGTCCTGAAGCTCTCGCGCTGGAAGATGCTCACCAAGATCCTCATTCCCGCGACGCTCCCCTACATGTTCACCGGCTTCCGCCTGAGCTTGGGCATCTGCTGGCTGGCCATCGTCGCCGCCGAAATGCTCACCGGTCGTCCCGGTGCCGGCGGCTTCCTCTGGCAGGAGTACAACGCCCTCATCTACGAACACATCATCTTCTCGATTCTCACCATCGGCGTCGTCGGCCTCATTTTGGACCGCCTCATGTCTCTGATCGAAGCCCGCTTTAAGGCCATCAGCTAACCCGTCATGGCTTTCCTCGAACTCAAAAACGTCTCCAAGTCCTTCGACGGGCAAAGCGTTCTCTCGAACGTCAACCTGTCGATCGCCGAGGGTGAATTCGTCGCCATCGTCGGCTACTCCGGCCAGGGTAAAACCACGCTCATTTCGATGATCGCCGGTTTGACCAAACCCGAATCCGGCGAGGTCACCCTCGAAGGCAAAGTCGTCACCGGCCCCGGCCCCGACCGCGGCCTGGTTTTCCAAAACTACAGCCTGCTTCCGTGGCTCACCGTTTACGAAAACATCGCCATCGCCGTGGACCAGGTCTTCCCGACCTGGGACTCCACCAAGCGCCAGGCCCACATCGAGAAGTACATCGGGATGGTCAAACTCAGCCACGCCAAAGATCGGCTGCCCAAGCAGCTCTCCGGCGGCATGCGTCAGCGCGTTTCGGTGGCCCGCACCCTCGCTATCCAGCCGCGCATCCTGTTGCTTGACGAGCCCCTCGGTGCCCTCGACGCCCTCACCCGCGCCACCCTGCAAGACGAGATCGGCGGCATCTGCCAATCCGAAGGCAAAACCGTTATCCTCATCACCAACTCGGTCGACGAAGCCCTGCTATTGGCCGACCGCATCATTCCGCTGACCATCGGGCCAAGCGCGACCCTCGGCGAATCAGTGTCGGTTAACCTCACCCGACCGCGCGACCGCACCAGCCTCAATCACGATCCTGAGTTCAAGCGCCTGCGCGCCCTCGTCACTAACCAGTTGCTCAGTTTCAACGCCGCCCGGCAGACCGCCGTCACCCGCAAACTCATTTTACCCAATATCCTCCCTGAAAACCTTGATGCCCCGCGCGTCAGCCGCCCGCCGCGTCGCCTCAACGAGGAAAAAGACGAGGTCGTATCGGTTTCCTAAGCGCCGCCACGCACCATGAGCAACTTCCTCGAAATCTCCCAACTCGTTAAGACCTTCCCCACGCCCAAGGGTCCGCTCACCATCGTGCGCGATTTTGATCTCGGCATGAAGAAGGGCGAGTTCATCACCCTCATCGGCCATTCCGGCTGCGGTAAATCCACCGTGTTATCCATGATCGCTGGCCTGAGCGACGTGACCACCGGAGTGATCGTGCTGGCAGGTAAAGAAGTGGTTGGGGCTGGCCCCGACCGCGGTGTGGTTTTTCAAGCGCCGTGCCTGCTGCCGTGGTTCACTGCGTTTGAAAACGTGATGCTCGGAATCGATCAGGTCTACTACACCGCCTCGAAACTCGAGCGGAAGCAGATTGCCGAATACTACCTGTCTCTGGTCGGCCTGGCCGACTCGATGCACAAATACCCCGGCGAACTCTCGCAAGGCATGCGCCAGCGCTGCGGTATCGCCCGGGCCTTTGCGCTCTCGCCCAAGATGCTGCTGCTCGACGAGCCCTTCGGCATGTTGGATTCATTAACCAAATACGAGTTGCAGGACGTGTTGCTCAACCTGTGGCAGCGCGACCAGAAAACCGCGCTCATGGTCACCCACGACGTCGACGAGGCGCTCTACCTCTCCGACCGCGTAGTGATGATGACCGATGGCCCTGAGGCCACCGTCGGAGCCATTTTGGAGGTAAACTTTCCCCGTCCGCGCACCCGTAAGCAGCTGATGGAAGCCCCCGAGTATTACCGTTTGCGCGAGTACCTGATCACCTTCCTCAACGAACGCTCCCACCACCGCCCCGGCCAAGCCGGCCAGCCCGCCCTCGCGACCCACCACTGAGACCCACTTTCCGCCCAGCCGACAGCCTCAACCAGAAAACAACCGCTCCACAAACCATGAATCGCCTTCACACCTCCCTCGCCAGCCTCGGCTTCGTCGTCGCGGCCGCCTCCGCCTCCGCGCAGTTCTACCCGCCACCCCCGCCCGCTTACCCGGGTATGACCAACTTCAACCTCCGCGCCAACGACCCCTACATGAACCAGTGGGACGTTGGCCTGAACATCCGCGGGCGCTTTGAGAACAAAGACCAGGCGGGCTTTACCTCTGGCGGTCAGAACAACGACTTCCGCAACGGAAACTCTTCTAACGCACAGGACAACAACAATAACTACACCTTAGCGCGTATCATGCCCCGCATCGGTTACACCGACAAGTGGTACCAAGTCTTCGCCCAAGGACGCTCCAGCGCTTCTTTTGACGACGAACGCGGAAACAGTGGACTAAACAACGCCAACCCCGGCCTTGCCGCAGGCAAAGGCGAACAGGAAAACAACCGCGACATGAGCTTGCATCAGGGGTTCGTCGCAATTGGAAACCACAAGGAATTTCCCCTTTCCACCAAAATTGGCCGCCAGGAACTTGTTTACGGCGACCAGCGCCAAGTCGGCCATTTCCTCTGGAACAACAACGCCCGCAGCTTTGACGCAGGAAAGCTACGTTACCAAAACTCCTTAGGCGGAGTGGAACTGTTCACCGGTAGCGTGGTTTATCACGATAACAATGCCTTCGATAAATCCCACTACGATGACGATAAGTTCTCCGGTGCTTATTTCAATTTCACCAAGATCCCCGTCGTTTCTAAAAAGCAAATCGTAGAAACCTACATCTACAGCCGCAACGTCGAGACCGCCAGTACCCGCCGTGACTGGTCAGGCGTCGCCGCTCCGTTCCGCCAACCCTTCGTGCAGGATCTCTACACCGCAGGATTTCGCATCAAGTCCAAGCCCAATGCCTACGGCAACTGGGACTACACCGCCGAGGGGATGCACCAGTTCGGCACAATCAACAGTCGCGCCGCAGACGGTCAGGCGCTCCGCCCCATCAACACGGGGCCCCAGCTCGCAAATGCTCCTGAACTCACCCAAGATGCCTATGCAGCCATCGCACAGGTCGGCTATACTTGGACTGAACACGCTTGGCAACCGCGCCTCTCGCTCACCTACAGCTATGCTTCAGGTGACAAGAATGCCACGGACGGCTCGTCCAACACGTTCCAAAACCAGTTCGCCACCACGCACTTCTTCTACGGCTACATGGATTTGAACAGCCTGCAGAACTTGCACGATCTGCGCCTCGCACTCGAAGTCAGACCGACACCCAAGCTTCGCATGGCCGTCGAAGGTCACCTCCAGAAACTCGCCAGCACTGACGATTATTGGTACAACGTCGGTGGCGTTGCCCGCGGTGGCGGCACCCAAACCCTTGCCGCTAATGGTATCGGCAGCACCCCCGGCAACGGCTATGGCATCAACTCCGGAAACAATGCTAACCTCGGCACTGAGCTCGATTTCATCGTCAGCTATAGCCCAGTGCCTTACTTCAACATCGAAGGCGGGGTATGCCACTACTTCACTGGCAGCTACATCGACCAATCCTGGGCGAACGCCGGCGGCTCGGTGGACGCTTCCTACGCCTACCTCCAGCTAACGCTCAACCTCTGAGTTCACCCCAGCGCGGTTAACCTGAACGCAGCGGCGTGACAGCCCTCCACCGGACGTCACGCCGCTTTTTTATGGCCTAATTTCACCCCCTTATCCGCCTTTCGCGCACCTTCGCGAACTTCGCGGTTAACCCCGCACTCCCTCCGCCCCCGCCACGTTTTCCCCTCAAACACCATGACCAAAACCGCTCTCACCGCCGCGATCCTCGACGCCAAAAAGTCCAAACAACTCACCTGGGCCGCCCTCGCCAACGCCGCCGGCCTTTCCGAGGTTTACACCACCTCGGCCTGCTTGGGCGAAAATGCCCTGCCCCCCGACTCCGCCGCCCGACTCGCCGCCGCCCTCGAACTCGGCCCCGACATCGCCGAAGCCCTCACCGAATTTTGCAACAAGGGCGAGGCCGCCTCCACCGTAACCAAGGAGCCGCTCCAATACCGCTTCCAGGAAATCATCTACGTTTACGGCCCAACCCTAAAAGCGCTCATCGAGGAAAAATTCGGTCCAGGAATCATGAGTGCGATCGACTTCACCATGTCCGTTGACCGCGTGGCCGACCCGAAAGGCGACCGCGTCAAAATAGAAATGTGCGGCAAATTCCTCGGCTACAAAACCTGGTAAGCCCGCTCCGATGGGCCTCGCCTCGGCACAGTCCTAAATTCGTCCGCTTATTTTAACCACGGAGTGCACAGATTACACAGATTAGGATGCTTGCGTATAATTTCACGCTGCAATGCAGCTCGCCCCTGTGGTGTGAATGAGGCGGTCTCAATGCGTTGGTAATCTGTGAATTCCGTGAAATCTGTGGTTCTAATGCTTTTTATCGGCACAAAAGAAGCCCGCCTCAAATCATGAGCGATCTTCATCATTTTATCTAAAACTATTCAGCCCATTAATCATCGAGGTGGCACGTCTGGCACCCTGATTGCTGAATTCACCCTGTGCACGCCGTGACCGCTCCCACTCCCTCGACCTTTTCGACCGACCAAAAGGAATACCTGCAAGGCTTCATGGCCGGGGTCGCCGCCTCCGGCCAATTTCCGCTTTCCCTGGGAGGGACGACCTCCGTGTCGTCCGGTTCCGCAACCGCTCCCGCCGCCGCCGAACCCACCGTCCACGGCACTCCGCTCGCCGACCTCTGCAAGGAGGAGAAATGGAAGCACGACGAGAACCCGCTCGATTCCTGGGAGCGCCTCCTCGCTCACTCCGCCGCCGACAAGTTCCCGGACGCGGAGAACATGTACCGGTTCAAAACCCACGGCCTGTTCTACGTCGCCCCGGCGCAGGACAGTTTTATGATTCGCCTGCGCGTACCCGCCTGCGAAATCAGTGCCCACCAATTCCACGGCTTGGCCGAACTCGCCGCCGATGTAGGCAATGGCCACGTCGACCTGACCACCCGAGGCAACCTGCAACTGCGCGAACTGCGCCCTCGCGACTTGGTGACCGTACTCACCCGCGTGCGCGAACTCGGCCTCACTTCGCAGGGCGCCGGCGCCGACAACATCCGCAACGTCACCGCCTCGCCCAACAGTGGCTTTGACCCCAAGGAGCTGCTCGACGTGCGCCCCTACGCCAAGGCCGTCCACCACTACATCATGAACCACCGCGACTGCTATGGGCTGCCGCGCAAGTTCAACATCGCCTTCGACAACGGCGGCGGCCTCACCGTCGCTGCGGACACCAACGACATCGCCTTCATCGCCACCCGCGTCTCCGAAAAATGGAGCGCAGACTTCCAGTCTGCCTCCTCCCCGTCCGCCTACAGCGGCGCCGCCGCAGCAGCCTCCGCCCCCGCCCCCGGCATCTATTTCCGCGTGCAACTGGGCGGCATCACCGGCCACCAGGATTTCGCCCGCGACACCGGCCTGCTGATCAAACCCACCGAAGCCACTGCGGTATCCGCCGCGATGGTCCGGGTGTTTGCCGAAAACGGTGATCGCACCAACCGCAAAAAGGCACGCCTCAAGTACCTCCTGGATAAATGGGGCTTTGAGCGCTTCCTCGACGAGACGCAGAAGAAACTCTCCTTCCCGCTCGTGCGCGTTCCCTTGGCCGCCTGCGAACCGCGCCAGCCGCTCATCAAACACGGCTGGATCGGCCCCTACAAACAAGCTCAGCCGGGGCTCACCTCGATCGGCGTCGGCATCCCCATCGGGCGCATGTCGTCCAAACAAATGCACAGCTTGGCGTCCCTCGCCGCCAACTTCGGCAAGGGCGAACTACGCCTGACCATCTGGCAAAACGTGATCATCCCCCACGTTCCCAATGCGCTGGTCGCCTCGGCATGCCGCCAGTTGCAAAACCTCGGTTTCACCACCGAAGCGTCCAGCACCACCAGCGGCATCGTCGCCTGCACCGGCAGCCGTGGCTGCAAATACGCCGCCGCCGACACCAAGGGTGCCGCCGCGAACCTCGGCAAATACCTCGAAAAATCCGGTTTGGTGGTCGAGCAGCCCGTCAACCTGCACTTCACCGGTTGCGCGCACTCCTGCGCCCAACATTACTGCGGCGACATTGGCTATATCGGCGCGAAACAACCCGACGGCACCGACGGTTTTCACGTTGTTCTCGGTGGCGGACTCGATCTTGAGCAAGGCATCGCCCGCGAAGTGTTTCGCGGAGTTCGGGCCGACGAGGTCAACGCGCTCACCGCGAAAATCCTGCGCACCTATCAAGCGCGCAAAACCAGCGGTGAAACCTTCGTCGAGTGGAGTCGGCGCCACAGCGTCAAAGAGCTGCAAGAGCTCATCAACGCCTAAGCCGCCCCTCCTTCCTCCGACTCGTTCTCGTTCTCTTACTCCTACTCGTTCTCCCTCCGCCCCTCCGCCCTTCCGCTCCTCCGCCCTCCGACACCGTCCACATGAGCACCGTCCCCCTCATCCCCGAATCCGCCCCCTTCACTCCTGAGCAGCGCGCCTGGCTCAACGGCTTCCTCGCCGGCATTTTCAGCCGCGCCCCGGGCTCTCAGCTCCCAGCTCCTAGCTCCCAGCTCGCTCTGGCCCCGCTGACGATCCTTTTTGGAACCCAAACCGGAACCTCCGAAAGCCTGGCCAAACAAGCAGCCAAAGAAGCCGGCAAACGCGGGTTCGCCGCGACGATCCTTGATGTGGCCAACGTGACCGTCGAGCAGTTACCCACTCACAGCAACCTGCTGCTCATCACCAGCACCTACGGCGACGGCGAACCACCCGATAGCGCCAAAGCCCTGCACTCCGCCCTGCTCGCCGCCCCCGCATCCGGTCAACTCGCCGCCGTCAACTACAGCGTGTGCTCGCTCGGTGACACCAACTACACCTTGTTCTGCCAAGCCGGCAAAGACTTCGACACCCACCTTGAAAAACTCGGTGCCAAACGCGTCAGCCCGCGCGTCGACTGCGACGTCGATTACGAAGCGGCCTTCACGGGCTGGCTCGACACCGCGCTCGGTTCGTTCAGTTCGGCAGCGACGACCAAGGCGGCCACCAGCGCAGGAGCCAGCGCGCCCGCCGCAGGGCACGGCGAAGAAGGCGAAACGGGTTACTCCAAGAAAAACCCTTTCCCTGCGCCCGTGCTCGCCGTGCGCAACCTAAACGGTTCCGGATCAGCAAAGGAAGTGAACCACGTTGAATTTGACCTCACCGGGTCCGGCCTGAGCTACGAAGCCGGCGATGCGCTCGGGGTGATTGCGCAAAACTGCCCCGAGTTGGTGTCGGCGGTGATTGCCGCGCTAGGAGCTGACGGCGAAGAAGCGATCGCGACCAGCGAGGGCGAGCTCCCCCTGCGCAAAGCGCTCACGCAGCACTACGACCTCGGCAAACCCGCCCCCGCGCTCCTCGACGCCCTCGCGATCCCCGCCGAGACCCGCGCCTCCCTTCACCACGTCATCGACGCCCTGCGTTTCGCCCCCCCCGAGCCCCGGAAACAACTAACACAATGGGTTAGTTGTTTCCGGAAACTTCAGCCGCGGCTCTACTCGATTTCTTCCTCCCCGAAGGCGCATCCAGGGCAGGTGCACCTGACGGTGGGTGCGGTGCGCTACGAAGTCGGCGGGCTCTCGCGCAAGGGTGTGTGCTCGACCTTCCTCGCCGAGCGCGCCCTTGCGCACGGCACCGCCGGGGTGTTTGTCCACAGCAACAAAGCCTTCCGACCGCCGGCCGACCCCGCAGCACCCATGATCATGGTCGGGCCCGGCACGGGCATCGCCCCGTTCCGCGCCTTCTTGGAAGAACGCGCCGCCACCCAGTCGCCGGGCAAAAACTGGCTGTTCTTCGGCGACCAAAAAGCCGCCTCCGACTTCCTCTACCGCGAGGAACTCGAAGCTCTGCAGGCCGCAGGTATTTTGAACCGCCTCGACGTGGCGTTTTCCCGTGACCAGGCCGAAAAAATCTACGTGCAAACCCGCATGTTATCCGCCGCCAACGAGCTCTACGCCTGGCTGGAACAGGGCGCGTATTTCTACGTGTGCGGCGACGCCAGCCGCATGGCCAAAGACGTCGACGCCGCCCTGCATAAAGTAGTCGAGCTCGCCGGTGGTAAATCCGCCGAACAAGCGGCCGCTTACATCCAGGCGCTCAAAGCCGCCAAGCGCTACCAGCGCGACGTGTATTAGGCCGGAAAAAAAGTAGCGAGTAGCGGGTAGTGAGTAGCGAGCATTCGGCCACCGGCTACTCACTACTCACTACTCACTACTCGCTACTCACTACTCGCTACTCACTACTCGCTACTGTTTCGCTACCCGCTACTCGCTACCCGCTACTCGCTACCCGCTACTCGCTACTGCCCCCATGCCCGCTTCGCCTGATCCCGTCCGCACGCTCATCGACGAACTCATCGAGTCGCAACGCCGCCTCGACACCCCCGTCGCGCGTTTTGCGGCGGCCCACGCGGCGGCGGATAACGCGGCGACTGCCCACGGTTCGCGCGCGGCCCTCGGCGCCCAGCTCATCCCTCTCTCCGCGCCCGGACCTGGTGAACAGTACGCCTTCCAAGTTGACCTCGACTCCTGCACGGGTTGCAAGGCGTGCGTCTCCGGCTGCCATTCGCTCAACGGCCTCGACGACGAGGAAACTTGGCGCGACGTCGGCCTGGTTTACGGCCGCGACTCGCTGACTAGCCTCGCCCAAAGCCCTACTTCGGGCCTCGCCGCGAGCGGCACTGCATCGGCCTGCACCGCCCCATTCGCTCAAACCGTCACCACGGCCTGCCACCACTGCGAAGACCCCGCCTGCCTCAACGGGTGCCCCGTGGTGGCCTACGAAAAGGACCCGATCACCGGAATCGTTGTCCACCTCGACGACCAGTGCATCGGTTGCAGCTACTGCGTACTCAAGTGCCCGTACGACGTACCCAAGTTTAACGAACGCCTAGGTATCGTGCGCAAATGCGACATGTGCCACGGCCGTCTCGCCGCCGGCGAAGCCCCCGCGTGCGCCCAAGCCTGCCCGACCCAGGCGATCTCGATCGTCACCGTTGCGGTCACGATCGACCAAATCCCAAAGTCCAAAGCCCCAATCCTGGGGAACAAATCCCAAAGCGCAGGGAACAAATCCCAAAGCGCAGGGAACAAATCCCAAAGCGCAGAGCACAAATCCCAAAGCCCCAACCCCGCCCTCACGGCGCTTAGCGGCACCGACTCGGCCTACACGCGGCCGACCACCCGCTACGTTTCCAAAAATCCACTACCGGCCAACCTGTTCGCCGCTGACAGCCAAACCCTGCGCCCGCAACACGCGCACTACGCCCTCGTGGTCCTCCTCGTTCTGACCCAGCTCGGCATCGGCCTGCTACTCAGCACCCAGCTCTTAGCTCCTAGCTCCCAGCTCCTCCCCCCCAACTCCCAGCTCGCCGCTAGCCTAGGCCTCGTCCTGTTCGCCACCGGCCTGGTCGCGAGTATCGCGCACCTCGGCCAACCCCTGCGTGCGTGGCGAATTTTCCTCGGCCTGCGCACCTCCTGGCTGAGCCGCGAAGCCGTTTTACTCGGTGCAGCCTTCCCCTTGCTGGCCACCACACTGTTCAGCACTGCCCCAGTCGCCAACCTACTCGCAAACTACGCGCCGCCACTCCCGCCCGTCCTCCAGCTCGCGCTCCGATTTGCGCCCGCCGCCGGCCTCGTTATCGCCGGACTCGGCGTGTTCTGTTCGGCCATGATCTACACCGATACCCGCCGTCAATTCTGGCGTCTTTCCCAAACGCTGGGCCGCATGGGCGGCACCGTTGCCATCGCAACCCTGGTCCCACTCTCCGCCCCGTTGGCATCGTTGCTCTTCATCGGAAAACTCGCGCTAGAACTCAACACCCTGCGTGGCAATAGCACCTCCGCCCGCCTGCAACGCGGCCTGCTCAGCCCGCTGGTCGTGGCCCGCCTCGCGGTGGCCGGCTTGGCATTCGCCGGATTTTTCATGTTAAACCCGGCCGCCGCCGTGATCCTTTTCGGTGTCGGCGAACTCCTCGAACGCACCCTATTTTTCC
>JBILJE010000061.1:0-13222 GCA_044377395.1 Rariglobus sp.
GGCGAGGTGGCTTTGATGAAAAGCCGCTCCAGTTCGGCGAGGCAGAGCAGCTCGTCGACCGTGATGCGCATCATCAAAAACAGCTCCTTTTCACCACGGCGCATGGCGAGCAGGCGGTGCGAGGGGCACTTGGAGAGCGGCTCCGACCACTCAAAGTAGTCCTTGAACTTGGCGCCCTCGACCTCCTTGCCCCCGATCACCTTGGAAGTGATGACGGCGGACTCGCGGTAAATGGAGCGGAGTTTTTCACGCGCGCCGGCATCATCGCTGACGCGCTCGGCAAGGATGTCGCGAGCGCCGGCAAACGCCTCCTCGGGCGTGGCGATTTTTTGCACCGGCGTGGGCGGGGATTTACCGTCGTCGGGCTGGTATTCGCGGCCGACGTAAGCCTGGGCGGCGGCAGCGAAACCGGTGGCGGGATCCTGGGCCCAGATGAGTTCGGCGAGGGGCTCCAGGCCCTTTTCCTTGGCGATGGTGGCGCGGGTGCGCTTCTTGGGACGGAACGGCAGGTAGATGTCTTCGAGCCGCGTGAGGGTTTCGGCCAACGCGATCTGGTTATCGAGGGCCGGGGTGAGCAGACCGCGCTCCTTGAGCGAAGCGAGGATAACGGCGCGGCGCTCGTCGAGCTGGGCGAGTTGTTCCAAGCGGTCGCGGATGGTGGTGATTTGAACCTCGTCGAGTTCGCCGGTGGCCTCCTTGCGGTAACGGGCGATGAACGGAACGGTGGCGCCCTCCTTGAGGAGCTGGGCGGTCGTGGCGACTTGGTGGACTTTGACCGAAGGCCCCAGCTCTTTGACGATGAGGAGGACGTGGTCGGCGTTGGGGAGCGAGGCAGGGAGGGCGGTGGGTTCAGCCATGTTAAAGAAGGACTGAGTGCAACGCCTCGCAGGGCGCGGGCAAGGGCAAAAGCCCCCTCACCCCACGCATCCGGAGAAATCCACGATTGCCCAGTGCGGACGCGTTTCCCATACCCATAAAATCATGACGTTTAAGTTCACCCAGAAGGCCCGTTTTTCCCGCTTCCTGCTGGTCGGAATCCTTAATGCAGCCGTGGGCTACGGCCTGTTCGCCCTGTTTATTTATCTGGGTCTGCACTACTCGCTAGCCAACTTGGTGGCGACCATTCTGGCCGTTTGCTTCAACTTCATCTCGACACGCAAACTGGTGTTCAAACAAACCGGCGGCGGCCGAGGCCCTGCGACCGCCGTGCGCTTTGCACTGGTTTACGCCGTTCTTTACGGCGTAAACGTACTGTTCCTTTCCGTTTTATTAAAAACCGGAATCACCGAATACCTGGCCGGACTTTTATTAATTCCGGTGTCAGCCATGCTCGCTTATATACTTCACGCCCAATTCACCTTTCGCAGCCCGAAGCATCTGACGCCCGCGCTGAGCAACACGGCGACATGACAGCGAGTCCGGGCCTTTTTAATATAGCAGTCCACGTCACCGCCTATCGGGATGCCGCTGCGTTGGCGCGGGTGCTCAACGCGGTCCAAGTGCAAACGTGCGCACCGGCTATCATCAGGCTGGTGGATAATTCGCCCGCGCCGCTCGCGCTGCCGTTGCCGCCAGCGCACGCCCCAGCCCGCATCCTTTATCAACACCTGCCCGCCAACGAAGGCACCGCTGGCGCGATCAACCGCTCGATCACCTGGGGCGCTGAAACCGGAGCGGATTACCTGTGGATTCTCGACCAGGACAGCGAGCCCGGACCGACGCTGCTGGCGGGTTTAGTCGAGGCCCACCAGAACCTCCGAAAAACCACCCGGATTCCCGTCGGCCTCGTCGCACCGCTTACCCGCAACCGCGACGACGGCCAGCCCAACGCGCCGCTGCGCTTTGACCGCTTCCGCAGTCGCCCCGTTTCTTATCTAACGGATCCCGTAGAATGCGATTTTCTGCCGGCCTCCGGCATGTTGCTACACCTGCCCTCGTTGCATCAGCTCAAGCTTCCTAATAGCGCCTATTTTTTGGACCTATATGATTTCGCCCTCGGTCTGGCGGTCAAGGCGGCCGGTGCCGGCGTATGGGTGGTGCCTTCTCTGGAGCTTTCCCATCAAGTCGGAAGTAAAGTGGCGCTGATTAAAAACGAAAAGACGCATGTGTTTGCCGACATGCCGGTGGCGAGGGTGCGCCTGCTCCACCGCAACAGCACTTATTTATATACACGCTCAGCGCGCGGTTTTGATAAACTTCTAGCGGCGGGCTGGCAGGGCCGACGTGCGAGGCTCCAGGCATGGCGGTTTATATATTACGGTTTTGATCAGCGTTGGAGCAAAGCTGCGGCCGCTTTGTCCGGCTGGGCGCTTGGTCTTTTCGGGCTCGCCCCACCGCCAAGAAATCCCGCAAGCGTGAAATAGCACCCATGAATCCCTCCGAGCTCACGCTGCTGGCCGCCTCGGTCGTCGAAGCCGCACAAAAGTCCCTGCCGCCGCAATTACGCCCCCTCGCCGCCACCGTGCCGGTGCATTTCGAGCGGGGCCCCGATGCCGAACTTATCGCCGTCGGTTTCGAGCCCGACATTCTCGGGCTATTCACGGGGTCAGCGCACGGCACCGGCCTGAACGAGGACCAGCCCATGCCGGCTGAAATCGTGCTGTTTCTTGAAAACCTCTGGGATTTCGCGGAAGGCGACCGCGAGGTTTTTAGCGACGAGGTTCGCATCACCTATTTGCACGAACTCGGCCATTACTTGGGTTGGGACGAGGAGGATCTGGCGGCGCGCGAGCTGGACTGACCTTGACAAATGCCGCGTCCCCAACCTCCCCTTTAATAGTGTGCCGCAACCGGCATGATTTTTATCTCCACCGCCTTTCGCTATGAAAAAACTGCTATCGCTCTTTATCGCTCTGGTACTCGCCGCTTCCCTACGTGCCGATTCCGCCCAAGATCGCGAGCGTTTCGTCAAACGCATGGAAACCTGCGAGGCCATCCTTCGCGAGTTTCAGGCTGACCCAGCACGAGCCATCCCTGCTGAGGTCTTGCACCGCGCCAAAGCGCTGGTGATCACCACCCAGTTCAAGGGCGGCATCATCCTCGGTTTTCAAGAGGGGTTCGGCACCATTTTGGTTAAAAAATCCAACGGCCGCTGGAGCATTCCGGTGGTAGTGCGTGCCGGCGAAGCCAGCCTCGGCCTTCAATTGGGCGGCTCCAGCGTCGAGTCGATTTACGTGCTCATGGATGAAGCGACCCCGCGTCTGCTTTTCGAAGGCCGCTTTAACATCGGTGTGGATGCCGCCGCCGTCGCCGGCCCGCGCGCCGCAGATGCCGAAAAATCGAATCAGCTGCTGCTCAATGTGCCTGTTCTCGTTTATACCAACAAAAAGGGCCTCTTCGCCGGCGCCACCGTTAAGAGCGGCTACATCACCCGCAGCGATGCCGTTAACCGCGCCTTCTACGCTTTGGACTATGACTTGCCCGAACTGCTGTACGGCAACTTCGTCAACCCCATCCCGGCCGAAGTGAAGCCGCTGATGGATTACGTTACCCAGCTCGCTCCATAAGCGGCTCATTGGCCTAACCGGTATTTCTTCCCTGCGTTAGGTTCGTTGTGAGTCTGGAACCAACCTTCGACAAGGTCCCTAGACGAAGGGGCAGTGTGTCGATGGTAGAGCCAGCAGGATAAGCCCACCCCATTGGGGCCAATCCTGAGGGCTAGTTTTTTTCGCGTTACTACGCTGCGTGCGAATCGACGCTTGGCCACCTCAGCCGCCTCCCTCGCGGTCGGCCGTGCTCGACTTCAGCGCCCGGCCAGTAGCGCGTAGATCAAGACCGCGCCGGCCACCGAGACGTTGAGCGACTCGACTCGGCCACTGCCGGGGATCGTCACCAAACGCGTGCAGGCCCGCTCCACCTCGGGCGCCAGGCCGTGCTCTTCGTTGCCCAACACCACCGCCACCGGCTTGGCCGGACCCGCCAAGGCGACCGGTTTGCCGCCGCGCGCCGCCGCGCCTGCCACGTCGTAACCGGCTGCCGCCAGCTCACGCATCAGTTTGGCCAAATCCGGCGTGCGCCAGACCTCGACCTGCTCCAGCCCGCCTTCCGACACGCGAAACGCCGCCTCGCCCGGCAGCGCGGCCTGCGGATGCGCAGGGATAATGATGTGCTCCACGCCAAAAAACGCCGCCGTGCGGGCAATCGCCCCCAAATTGTGGGCGTTGCCAATGCGATCGAGCAGCACCAGCGGCGTGCGTTTGGCCGCCCAGTTTGCCACCACCCGCGCATCGGGCGCACGCAACTTCGGCGTCTCGATCACCGCGACAATCCCGCCGTGATGAATGCTGCCGGAGATTTTCTCCAGCTCGGCCGCCGGCACGCAGCGGTAAACCTTACGCGCCGCCGCCAGAGCCTTGCACAGCGCCCCCACTTTGCGCCCCGTCGCTTCATCGAAAAAAAGCCGCTTGATCGACGCCGGATCGCGCTCGAAACGCGACCGTACCGCCACCAGCCCACACAGATTCAGTTCTTTGGAATTCGTACTCATGCTGTTTAAGAACAGGGCCCCAGGATCAGATTGTTTACCGCTAATGGACGCTAATGAACGCTAATTAAAGGAGGGCCGGATTCAGGAATGCAGAATCCCAGAATACCCCGAGTTTCCGGAAGCTCTGAATTCGCGTCCCTTAGCGTCCATTAGCGGTTAAAAATCTGCGGTTCGGGTGTCTTCGCCTGCGTTTATTCCTTCACCTCACCGACCAAGGTAAACTCCTCGCGGTCGTGGTAAAGGTGGCGGATGCTTACGTTAACCCCGCAGCGCGAAAAGACCGACTCGGGCGCGCGCATCTCGGCCAGCAGCGCGAGCGGATCGACACGGCCGAACTTCAGGATAACCACAAAGCGACGACACCACTTGTTGACCAACCAAGGCGTGATCAGGTTCTCGACCACGTGATGCGGCTCCTCGACCAGGTCGCAGAACATCCAGTCAAACACCTGCCCGGATGCCGGCCGGAACTGAAAGGCGTCCTCCATGCGGTGCTCGATCTTGTAGTTGTTATAAGCGCCGCCTTTGAGCGGGCCGTTGTCGACCGCCACGATCTTGGCGCCGCGCTTGGACGCACTGTAACTCCAGCCGCCGGGAGCGGCACCGAGGTCGGCGACGGTTTCCTCAAACTGGGGTTCGCGGCCGAGCACGATGTAGGCCTCTTCGATTTTGAGGTACGAGCGCGACGGCGCCTGCTCGTCGTCGGCCATGCGGCGTTGGCCGCCGAAGATCGCCTCGCGCGAAACGTAGGCGCGCTTGAAATCGACGAAAAACACATAAAGCCCGCGCAACCGGGCAACGCCACGCGGCTTGGTGACAACCGCGAGTTTGGCCACGCGCGCCATGCGCTTTTTCAGGTTTTCGTAGACCATCTTTTCGACGCCTTTGACGCGGCGCCCCAAACCGTCGAGTTCGGCGGCCTCCTCAAACAAGCACGGCCACTCCGCCTCAAAGCGGTCGGTTTTGGCGGTGGTTAAAAACTGCTCGGTGACCTTGGCGGCGAGAGCGTTGACCGAGTCGGCCGCGATCTCGACAGGGTCGAGCAGGATCATCTGCGGAAAGCACAGATCGGGCACGTCGGGCGAGGCCGGATTAGCTTCGGTGCGGACCCAGCCCGGGCCCTGCTCGACGGGGGCGTAGCCGCGTGCGCGCAGCTCGCCGGCGAGCAAATCCACGAATCCGGGTTGGCAGGTAAAAATCATTTGTGGCGCAGCGTGCAGCCCGTGAACGGAGTCGGCGAGAAATTTAACGGTACAGGGGAAATCCGCGGCCGCTTACCCGGCGAGCGTGAGACGCCGCAGCCGTCCTTGGCCTTTACTATTTTGAGTCACTCCGGTTGATGAAGCGCACCATTTGCAGTTTTACCGTTTTTACAACCAACCCATTTTAAACCATGCGCGACACCGCCACCACCGGCCAACCCTCGACCACGCCCCCTGCCCCACGCTCACGCCTCGTGAGTTTGAGTGAGGGCATTTGGAGTTCCGAGGCCATGAACGACACCTCGGCAAGCGGACGCCTCAAGGCACTGCTCCGCGTGGGCACGACGACCGTCAAAGGGGTTATCTATAACAAGATTCCCGTGCAGTCTGCGGCACTCACCTACTACACGCTGATGTCGATCGGGCCGATGCTCGTACTGGCCCTCACCCTGGGCGGTTTCATTCTGAGCAAACAGGAAAACGGCCATCAAAAACTGAAGGAGGCGATCTCATCAGCGATTCAAGGATTGGCACCGCAAACCGGTCTGCATGCCGCAAAGACCACGACCGCTGGATCTGCTGCAGGCGCACTCGCCGGCGGCGAAAGCCCCGCTTCAGGAGCGACCGCTGCGATGGACTCAGCCGTAGACGCCCCATTTGCCAACACGCAGGCAACAACCGCAGCCCCAGCCCAGCCCGTCGGCCTGGACCTAGATAGTATGGTCGACAACCTGCTCACCCAAGCCGCCAGCGGTGGCGCCTCGGCAGGAGGCCTGCTCATCCTCATTTTCCTCGCCGTGATGATGCTCTCGCGGGTTGAAAACGCCTTTAACACGATCTGGAACGTGAGCAAAGGCCGCCCTTGGAAGGACCGTTTTATTAACTACTTCCTCTTTATGGTCGTGAGCTGCGTACTCGGTGCCGCCTCACTGACCATGCTGTCCGGCGCGTCGTTTGCCAAACAGGTCAACGAGCTCCCCGAATGGCTGCGCAACCTGCCTGGGCTCGTGCACTTCCTCAGCGGCGCCGGCCCGACGCTTATCTCCATCGGGCTGATGACGCTGCTCGTCGCGCTGTTCAACAAGTTCATGCCCAATGCCAAGGTCCGCTGGCTGCCGGCTCTCGGCGGAGGGCTGTTGGTGGCGGTCATTCTGGTGACCAACCAAAAGCTGGGCGCGCTTTACGCGGGTAATGTTGCCAATTTTAACAAGTTCTACGGTTCGCTGAGCATCGTCCTGGTGTTGATGTTCGGCATGTACCTGTCGTGGCTGTTTCTGCTTATTGGCGGGCAGTTCACCTACGCCCTGCAAAACGCCCGTTCGCTGGCCGCCTACAGCACCTGGGAAAACCTCTCCGCGCGAACCAAGCAGACGCTGTGTTTCGGCTGCCTTATCCTCGTCGGCCGCCGCTTTCGCGCCAACGAAAACGCCCCGGATTCGCAAGCGATGGCCGACATGTTATGCGTGCCGCGCAGCCTCACCGACCAATGCCTGGCCCGCCTGATGGTGTTGGGGCTGGTGGTGGCGATCGACGACGGCGACAACAACCCCGACAACAACTGCTACCGCCCCAATTTCCCGCTCAACTCGCGCTCGGTGGCCGACATCAAGCACCTCCTTGAATCCTTCAACGGTAACGTCACCATCGACCCCAAACTGCACACCGATGCAGGGCTGGCGCGCTTTGACGCGACTTACCGCCAATTCAATGAGCTGGCCGATGCCCGGTTGAGTTTCGACGCTTTGCTGGCCGAAACCGAACCGCAACCCGCCTGAGCCCCACAGGTCTCCTGCGTCCCTCCCAGCAGGCAGCGTAGCAAGCGCGGGGATAAATCCCCAACAACGCCGCGTCGCCTTTAAATTTGCGCGACACCCGCCGCAGGCAACTTAGCGCCTCACCGATTTTCCCGCTTCCCATCCACGCAATCCGTGCCTCTTTTGGCCCCTTAACGAATTTCTTCAGCTTTTCCGCAGATGCCTAAACGCCAAGATCCCCACGACGACCAACCCGAGTTGCCGCTTAACACGCCCGCTGCACCCGACTCCGCCCATCCGGTCGATGCCGCCAGCACCACGCCTGCCGCCGCCGATGAGCCCGCACCGGGCGAAGCCGAAGCCGCCGTAGAACTCGTCGCTGCCGAGCCCGAGGTGCCCAAGACCAACGAAAACGCCCCGCTCGCCCACTCCTACCAGAAGTGGTTTTTGGAATACGCCAGCTACGTCATCCTCGACCGCGCCGTCCCCCACATCGACGACGGCTTAAAACCCGTCCAGCGCCGCATCCTGCACACCTTCTGGGAGCAGGACGACGGGCGTTTCCACAAGGTCGCCAACATCGTTGGCGCCTGCATGCGTTTCCATCCCCACGGCGACGCCTCCATCGGCGCGGCGCTGGTCGGCATGGGCCAACGCGCCTACCTGGTCGAGCCGCAGGGTAACTTTGGCAACGTGCTCACCGGCGACGACGCGGCCGCCCCGCGTTACATCGAGGCCCGCCTCACGCCCTTCGCCCGCGAGGTGTTGTTCAACCCCAAGACCACGATCTGGCAGGCCAGCTACGACGGCCGCGCCAAGGAGCCGGTCACCTTGCCCGCCAAGTTTCCTATCGTGCTGCTCGACGGCGCCGAGGGCATCGCCGTCGGCCTCTCGACGAAAATCCTGCCGCACAATTTCAACGACCTGTGCCGCTGCGCGATCAACCACCTTCAGGGTAAACGCTTCAAACTCGTCCCCGATTTCCCCTCCGGCGGCATCGCCGACTTCTCCGGCTACAACGACGGCGAGCGCGGGGCCAAAGTGAAAGTCCGCGCCAAGATGGAGACGCGTGGCAAATACCAGATCGCCATCACCGAGCTGCCCTACGGCACCTCGACCGTGTCGCTCATCGAGTCGATCCTCGCCGCCAACGCCAAGGGCAAGATCAAGATCAAGCACGTCGACGACAACACAGCCGACACCGTCGAGATCCTCGTCCACCTGCCGCAGGGCGCCGACGCCGACCAGGTGATTAACCAGCTCTACGTGTTCACCGACTGCCAGGTGTCCCTCTCGCCGGCGGCCTGCGTCATCGACACCATCGACGGCCAGGACAAACCGGTATTCCTCGGCGTATCCGAAATCCTCCGCCGCTCCGTGGACCGCACCGTGCAGCTCCTCAAGCAGGAGCTCGACATCAAGCTCGGTGAACTGGAGCAGCAATGGCACTGGGACAACCTGGAGCGCATTTTCATCGAGGAACGCATCTACCGCCGCATCGAGCAGTCGAAGACTTGGGAAAGCGTACTGGCAGAGATCCACTCCGGCCTAAAGCCCTTCGTCGCCAAGCTGCGCCGCGCCGTCACCGACGAGGATGTTACCCGCCTGACCGAGATCCGCATCAAGCGCATTTCCGCCTTCAACCGTTTCAAGGCGGACGAGGCGATCAAGGCGATCGAGGAGGAGATCAAACAGACCAAATTCGACCTGGCGCACCTCACGGAGTTTGCGATCAAGTGGTTCGAGACGCTGCACGAAAAATTCGGCAAGGGCCGCAAGCGCCGCACCACCTGCGACGAGGTCGAGCAGATCAGCGCCGCCCAGGTGGTGGTTGCCAACCAAAAGCTCTACGTGAACCGCGACGAAGGCTTCGTCGGCCTCAACTGGCGCCAGCACGAATTTGTGGTCGAGTGCACGATCTTGGACGACGTGGTCTGTTTCATGGCCGATGCGACCTGCAAAGTCGTGAAGGTGGCCGACAAGGTTTTTGTCGGCAAAGAGATCCAGCACCTGCACGTCGTGGCGAAGGACGGCGACGACCGGTTTTACACGGTGGTTTACCAAGACAAGGAGAGCGGCAAGGCCTTCGCCAAGCGCTTCCAACTCGGCGGCACCACGCGCGAAAAAGCGTACAACCTTGCCGCCAGCGAAGGCTCGAAACTGGTCTTCTTTGACGAGACCAAGAACATCGAATCGATGCCGAAAAAGCTGCGCATCGAGCTGAGCGGACGCTGTACGGCGCGGATCAAAGACTTCGAATTCGACCTCTCGGAACTGACGGTGGGCAGTCGCAACGCCAAAGGTGCGACGGTCACGACCTACCCCGTCAAAGCGGTCAAGCGGGCGTAATCGCCCAGGGGAGGGGCCACCTCAGTGTGGACCGCGCGGACGACACGGAGGTCGTCCCTCCGACAGCGTTCTCTCCCCCCCCCCCCCGCCCGACTCAGGCCTGCCGACTCACCAGCAAGCCCACCGCCTCCTGCGCGGCGGCCAGACCGAACGCACCGGTTACCCACACCGCCGTGCCGAAACCACTCGCGCAGTCCAACTTGAGCCGTCCGCCTGGCTCGGGCGCGGCTTGGCAGGTGCCGTCCGCCCAAGGAAACACGGGGCGCTCCATCGAAAACACACACCGAACCTGGTAACGGTTACCCGCACCCGCCGCGAAACCGTGATCATCGCGCAGTTTTTTGCGCACCAGCCGCAGCAAGTCGTCTCCCTGCGCCTCGCCCAGATCCGCCGCGCGGATACGCGTCGCATCGCGTTTACCGCCGGCGCCGCCCACCGTCACGCAGGGAAACCCGCGCCGCACGCACTCGGCAATGAGCAACGCCTTGTTGCCGGTGTGATCTATCGCGTCGACCACGCAGTCAAACCCGGGCGCCAGCATCGCCTCGGCCATCGCCGCAGTGAAAAAATCGGTCAGCGCCGTGACGCGGCAGGCCGGGTTGATCAGGCGCACCCGGTCGGCGAGCACCGCCACCTTGGGCCGGCCGATTTGGCCGTCGAGCGCGGGAAGCTGGCGATTAACGTTGGTCACACAGACGTCGTCGAGGTCGATGAGCGTGAGCGCACCCACGCCGCTGCGAGCCAGTCCCTCGACCGTCCACGAGCCGACTCCGCCCACGCCGATCACACACACATGGGCATCGTGCAGGCGGGCCAGCGCCTCACGCCCGAGCAGCCGCCCCACGCCGCCAAACCGTTCGGCGTAACCGTCGCTCATGGGGCTTTGGCCACAAACGCCTCCATTGCCTCGCGCGTGATTACGTGGCGCGCCGTGCAGCGCGGGCAGCGCATCTCGATCGTCTCGCCCTCGCCAAACAGATCTGCGGCGTCCTGCCGATAAACGGGCGCGAGTACCTCAAGCATGCGCTTCTGATTGCACCCGCAGTGCCAGCGATAAACGCGCTTTTCGAGCTCACCTAGCGTTTCCGTTTCGGGAAGACGCCCCACTTGCTCAGTGGTGAGCGATTCGAACCAAACCTCGTCGAAGTCAGGGTGCGCGGAAACGAGCGCGAACTCCTCCTCACCAGTCTGAAAAAACCGCGCCGGGCGCTGTTCGCTTTGGCGATAGTACGCCTCCACCGCGACCAGCGGATCAGCGCCGGTAAACTCGACTGAGCTGCGCCGCTTGGGCTGCTGGCCGCGGATCACGTCGGCATAAAACAAATTGGTGGGAAACGTCTTCACGTTTTCGCCAAACACACGTCCCGTCACTGAGCCATCGGTGTTATCGGCGGTGACGAACACATTCATCAACGGCTGCTGAAGGTTGATGGTCCAAGCAGTCAGTTCGTTCCAGGGGCGCGAGACGGCGTGCAGCACCAAAGCCGCCAGCGTGCGCTTGAAAATCGCGTCATGCTCGGGCGTCACCTTGATGGCGTGGTCGGACAGGTGCAGGTAATAATCGACGAAGAGCGGACTGAAGTCCGCTTTGGCGAACAGGGCGTTGCGGCTGCGAACAAACCAAGTGGTCACTTCCAGGCCGGAGTTGGCGGGATTTACGGGCGTCGATTCAGTCATGCCCGCAGCGTTAGCGGTGCGGGCCGGAAGTAAAGAACAGGGATCGGTGGTGGGCGAAGAGAACCACGTAAAAGGAGCGCTGAGCTCCTCATGAACCCCAGGCGATCAACTCGCGCCGAGCGCTTTGCGCAGCTTGTCGATCTTGGGCCGGATCACCGCTTGGCAATACCCCCCGTGCGGATTGAGCCGGAAATAGTCCTGATGATAAGCCTCGGCTTCATAAAATGTCTCCAGCGGCGCGAGCTGGGTAACAATCCGCCCGCCCCAGCCAGGGTTGGCGCGGGCCAGCGCGGCCTCGGCGGCGACTTTCTGCGCTGCATCCGCATAACAAACCACCGAGCGATACTGCGTACCCTCGTCGGCGCCTTGGCGGTTGAGTGTCGTCGGGTCGTGAATCGCCCAAAAGTAGTCGAGCAGCGTATCCAGCGTGATGCGCGCCGGATCGTAGTCGATACGCACCACCTCGGCGTGACCGGAAACTCCGGCGCAAACCTGTTCGTAGGTCGGATTTGGCCTCGCTCCGCCTGCGTAACCGCTCACCACTGCCGCAACGCCGGGCAAAAGTTCGAAGGCCGCCTCCACGCACCAGAAACAACCGCCGCCAACAACCAAGGATTCAAGTGTAGCCATAATATAACGACCGTCCGATGCCGTGAATGGACTATAATACGGGAGAGGCGCGTGCGTGATAGCGAACTCGAGTTACCCTTAGCCGCGCACGACGACCTGCTCGACCAGCTCGATACCGTAGGCCTCCAGGCCCACCACTTTGCGGCGGCTGTTGGACAGCAGGCGGATTTTCTTCAACCCGATTGCATTCAGAATCTGGGCACCAATGCCGTAATCACGCAGACCCATGACGGGCACCGCGTCACTGGCTTTCCCCGGGGTTAGCTTCTGCAACAGGCTCGCGCCCGCTTCGAGTGGCTCCATGTAGAGGATCGCCCCGCGACCTTCCTTGGCGATGGTTTTGAGGCAGGTGTCCAACATGTCGTTGGCCGTACCGCAGTCGCGACCACGAAACACGTCGGCCAAGACGTTCGCACTATGCACGCGCACCAGCGCTGGAGTAACCGCGTCCAACGTCCCCATCGTCAACGCGAGGTGATGGCGGTTGTCCAACCGGCTGCGGAAAACGTGAACGGTGAACTCACCGTAGGCCGAAGCGAACGGGCTTTCGCCCACCTTCTCGACCAGTTTTTCCGCCTTCAGGCGGTAGGCGATCATTTGCTCGATGGAGATGATTTTGAGCCCGAATTTCTCCTTAAACTCGATGAGCTGGGGCAACCGCTTCATGGTGCCATCGTCGTTGACCAGTTCGCAAATCACGCCGGCCGGTTCGAGTCCGGCGAGGGCGGCCAGGTCGACTGCCGCCTCGGTATGACCGGCGCGTTCCAGCACCCCACCCGGGCGGGCCCGCAGCGGGAAAATGTGGCCCGGTTGCACCAATTTATCGGGTGTGGTGTGCGGATCGGCCAACAGCTTAATGGCCACCGCGCGGTCCGAGGCGCTCACCCCGGTCGTCACGCCTTCGCTGGCATCCACGGTGATCGTAAACGCGGTGCGGTGCACCTCGCGGTTCTGTGTCACCATCTGGCCCAACCCGAGGCGGTCGAGGCTCGTTCCGAGCATCGGCACACAGACGATGCCGCTGCCGTAACGCACCATCATGTTGATGGCCTCAGGTGTGGCTTTGGATGCGGCCATGACCAGATCACCCTCATTTTCGCGATCCTCGTCATCGGCCACGATCA
>JBILJE010000294.1:0-3886 GCA_044377395.1 Rariglobus sp.
CAGGTCGCGTTGTTCCAAGCGGTCGCGGGCTAACCAGAGGCGGGCGCGCCAGGCCCCGGGAACCGTGGCGATGCGGCGAAGCGCGTCGAGACCGGCGGCGGGACCGTCTTTTTCCCGGTGGATCACCTCATACCAGCCGAGGCCGTTGTCTTGATTGGGATCCAGGGTGAGGCCCCGCCAGAGCGTGGCGACGGAGCGGGCTTCATCCCCCCGCGCGGAGTGAACTTTGGCGAGGTTGGTCAGGACGGTGCCGGTTTCGGCGTGTTGTTGGCAGAAACGGAGCAGGGCGGCCTCGGCATCGTCGTAGCGTTTGAGATCCAGGAGGGTGACGGCGTGCAGAATATGACCGCGCTCGGGGTTGGGATCGATTTCGGCGAGGTGCCGGGCGGCGAGCACGACGTCGGGGGCAAACCCGTCTTTGAGAGCTTGGATGATGGCCGGTGCGAGTTCGTCGGGCTGATCCCAGACCTTTTTCAGGTGGCCGAGGAGGACGGAGTCGCGCCACTGCTCCTTGGTGATGAAAAGCTCGCGGCCGTAGGCGTCGTGGACGCGGATCAGGTTCGGGTCTTTTGCCGGATCGGACGGAGCGGGCGCGGGTGCCGCCGGTGGCATGGGCGGAGGGGATGTAGGCTGAACCGAGGGACGCGACGGCTCTACCGTACGGCTATGCGGACGAGGGGCGGGGGCTTTTTTACCGAAGAGTTTGCGGAAGAAATTCACGAGGAGTCTTACGCGGCGAGGGCGGTATTTAACTCGTCGAGCAGCGACGGGAGTTGGGCGCCGAAGAGCTGGTGGGCTTTGCCCAGGCCGCCACGTTGGGAGAAGGGGGCGAAGTCAAAATCGTCGGACTCGATGGTGACGGCGGTGGCGATGTGGTCGCGAATCAGGTGGAGCCAAGCGAGTTGGTCGGCGGTGAACGCGGTGCCGTTGGCGGCTTTCTGGGCCAGCCACGTGTCGAAGCGTTGACGGACGGAATCCGCGAAGGGTTCGAGGAGGGGCTGTTGCTCCAGGGCGAACCGCACAAGCGCAACCAGGTCGGCGAATCGGCCGGGCTGCGAACGGCCTTTGACCTTGCCGGGGGCGGTGACGGCGAAGGCGTCCCAGAGGCGGTCTTCGGTCCAGGTGGCGTGGGTGTCGCGGAGTTTGCGCTCCAGCTCTTTGAGGAGGGGCTCGGTGAGGCGCTGGGCGTAGGGGCGGCTGTAAAGAATCTGGAGCGCGGCGATCTCGGCTTGGTTTTCCACGATGTAAGCGCGGAACGCTTGGGCGAGGCTTTGGGCCTTGTCCTTGGCGGTGGCGTCAAACTCGGCCGAGATGAGTTCGTCAGGCGTGTAGATGTCGAGCGCCTGCTCGGTCTCGCGCTTGAGAGCGTCGAGGGTTTCGCGGAGGGCGGGTTTGTCGAAGGGGGCGCAGGCGGCGGCGATGAGCTGCTGGCGCGCGGCCTCGAACCGGTCCGGGGCGATTTCCTGCGGTTCGGCACCGAGGCGACCGGCGGCTTTTTCGGCGATGGCGTCGGGATCGACGGCGCGCAGGAGCGCACCGGCCAGCGTGGCGGGCGTGTGGCCACCGGAGGCGTCGGCGATTTGCTGGCGCTGGGGTTGGTCGAGTTCGCGGTCGAGCCGGGCGAGGCGGGTCGCCAGGGTGGTGAGGGTGTCTTCGTCGCGGCCACCGGGAAAAATGACCCGTTGCAGCAGGGTTTTGAGCGGGACGGTGGGCTGGCGGTCGAGCGGACGGGACTCGGTCTTGTCGCTTTCGCAGACGCCGACGGCATCGACGAGGAGGAAGTGGGTTTTGGCTCGGGCGTCTTCGCCAGAGACGGATTGGAGATCGGTGGGCGAGAGCACGCGGGTGCCACGGCCTTTCATCTGTTCGAAGTAAACGCGGCTGCGGACGTCGCGCAGGAAGATGAGGACTTCGAGCGGCTTGATGTCGGTGCCGGTGGCGATCATGTCCACGGTCACGGCGATGCGCAGCGAGGGCGAAAGGCAGAACTCTTTAATCAGCTCCTTGGACTTGGCGGGTTTGCCGGTAACCGGGTGCTTGGCCTGATAGGTGATCTTTTTGCAGAAATCGTTACCCCGGCCGAAGACTTCGCGGCAGAGGTGGACGATGTCCTCGGCGTGGGAGTCGTCCTTGGCGAAGATGAGTGTTTTGGGGACGAGGGTGCGGCCGGGGAAAAGTTTGGTGGGGAGGTCGTCGCGGAAGGTGCGCAGGACGGTGCGGATTTGATCGGGTACGACGACGGAGCGGTCGAGATCGGCGGCGGTGTAATCGAGGTCGTCAGCCAGTACGGCGGAGCGCTGGGCGCGGGAAGCCTTGCTGCGGTGGTCAACGAGGAAGCCCTTTTCCACCTTGCCGCCCTGTTCGGTGACGCGGGTTTTGATCCGGTAGACGTCGTAACCCACGTTGACCCCATCGGCGACGGCGCGCTCGTGGTTGTATTCAGCGACGCGGTTTTGGTGGAAGTAGGCGATGGTCTGCGGGGCGGGCGTGGCGGTGAGGCCGACGAGGAATCCGTCAAAGTATTCGAGGACTTGCCGCCAGAGGTTGTAGATAGAGCGGTGGCACTCGTCGGTGACGATGAAATCGAATTTTTCTATGGGGACGGCGGGGTTGTAGGCGACGTCTCGGGTGCGGGTGATTCCGAGGGCCGAGGCGAGTTCGGCTCCGGAGAGGTCGTCGGCTCCTTCGGCGAGATCCTCGCCGCGCAGGATGGAGTAGAGCCGCTGGATCGTGCAAATGGTGACGCGGCAGACGTCGTCGAGGTGCGGAGAGGTGAGGTGCTGGACGTTGTAGAGTTCGGTAAACAAGCGGCCGGTGTCGGGCGTGCGGAAGCGGGCGAATTCGTCGCGGGCCTGTTCACCGAGGTTAGCACGGTCGACGAGGAAAAGGACGCGGCGGGCTCCGGCGTATTTGATCAGCCGGTAGGTGAAGGCGCAGGCGGTGTAGGTTTTGCCGGCCCCGGTCGCCATGTGGATGAGGGCGCGGGGACGATTTTCCGCAAAAGAGCTTTCGAGGCCGGTGATGGCCTCGATCTGGCAGTCGCGCATGCCGGTCGTCGCCAGCGGGTGGGCGGAATGCAGGGCTTGGAGGCGCGCGCGAAGGGTGTCGGCTTCGGCGGCCCAGGCGGCGAGGGTTTCGGGGCGGTGAAAGGCAAACACTCGGCGCGAGCGCGGATCGGGGTCGCGGGCATCGCGGAAAAAGGTTTCGACGCCGGTCGATTCGTAGAGGAACGGCAGCGGGCCGGTCAGTCCGGCGGAGAGCAGGTCGGGCAGGCTGGAAGCGTAGCGGGCGGATTGCTCGGCGACTGCCGAGAGGGTGGTGCCCTCCTTCTTCGCTTCGATCACTCCGACCGCGTGGCGATCTACGAGGAGGAGGTAATCGCAGGGACCGGTCTTGAGCGGGACCTCGCGGAGCACGATGCCACGACCGGCGGAGAAATCCACGCCCCGATAGTTTTGAATGATCCACCCGGCCGCGACGAGTTGAGCGTCGATTTGTTGGCGGGCGAGAGCTTCGGGAGGCAGCGACATGCGGATATCGCGCTTGGTGATGAAGCGCGCAAGCGAATCGCGCAACGTTGGTTTGGTGACGATTTGGGCTAAAAAATGCGGCCGATGCTCGCTGACGCTCGGATTGATTAGCGCTACTGCCAGCCGCTGTTTCCCGATTTTACACCCGGTCAAGGTCGTGCCTGCGGCCTCCACCACGGGGAACCCTGCGCTTCCCCCTCGTCGGGCGACACGTCACCGCTCCTCGGGGGACTAGTAGGCTGTAACATTTAGAGTGTCGGATAGTAGCTGAACGTGGACGGGTGTCTGACGGATGCGGAGTTTTAACGCTAAGATCGCAAAGAACGCTAAGAAGTCGGGCCTAGGATCAGTCCTTT